>DATNDF010000424.1 GCA_035607015.1 Candidatus Angelobacter sp.
TATGCGCGAAGCGCGAGCGATGCCGGACTCCAGTCGGCCTACGGCCTCCTTCCGTCCAGCATCGCGAAGAATAGAAACCGAACGAACAACAAACCGGCAGAACTTCAGTTATGAAGTGTCCCACCAACGGGGTCAGGTCAAGAGGATAGCCTGTTTCCAGAGAGAGGGTAAAAAAGCCCACCACCGGTGGCACCTTGACCGATGAACGACACGGCGGGCCGATTCGTTGTGAGTTCATTTTCGTTGTGAGTTCATTTTTCTGGAGCGGTTTGAGCACAGAACCCGGTGCTACGTTGTTCATGCTCTTTCCCGCGCGGCAATTTTTTGAAGTGACACCGCGCATGGACGCCTGATACAAAAAAGGCGCAAGCCGGAGCAGATTATTGACCCGGCTTGAATTGGCGGAAAAACCGCAAGCCGGTAATGCGATATGACGAGTTTGAATTCTTTCGGCCCGACGGTCCTGATCGGCAGACCTGAAAACACGGGGGTTCTTTAGCGAGTTGCCGGCGCGTCGCCCGGTCCGAACCGGTTCCGCCGCCCGTTTCCTTGGCAAGGATAATCGATGCTTCGTTCAAAACGTGGTCAGTGTCTCCTGGCAATCGCGGCGGGATTTTCCGCGGCGGGCGCACATGCCTTGGCGGTGGATGCGACCGACCTTCTGGTTTATAGCATCGGCCCGGTACACCTGAAACCGCAACTCGGGGCGTCCGCGCAATTCAATGACAACATATTTTATCGCCCGGACAAACCTCTTCCCGGATTCCCCAACCAGCCTGTCGAGAGCGACTATCTCGCCATCATAAGCCCGGGAATAAACCTGCAACTCGGCCGCCGGGATGCCAATCACATCTTTTTCGATTACCGGATGGATGAGTCGCTTTATACGCAACATAGGGATTTGGATCACCGGGAACACACATTTTCTCTGGACAGCCATTTGCAGGGCAATCGCCTCAGTTTCGAGGTCAACAGCCAGGTGCAATTACTCGCGGGCATCCTCGGCGGCAACTTCGTCAGCACAACAAATATTCTGGGCCAGCGGGTCGAACGGTCCGTGTATTCTGAGAATGCCCGCGTCGAGTACCGGTTGACGGAGAAAGTTGGAGTGTATGGAGCTTTCGCATTCGACGACGCGGACTACAAGCAAGGAACGCCGCTTTACGACCAGAACACAATGGTCGGCACAGCGGGTTTTTCCTTCAATCCCGCGCCGAAATGGGGGCTTTTCGGCGAACTGCATTACGGGCAATCCGCAAGTTCTCCGAATTCGACCTCTTTGCCGGACGCCCCTTACACCATTTCCTACGGAGGTTTTGTCGGTGCGAAGGGCGATTTCACAACCCGGTTGAGTGGCAGTGTAAAGGTGGGGTACGAGATTCTAGAGTTTAGTGGGAACATTCCGGGCAGCAGTTCTCCCGTGGTGGAAGCGTCTCTGACGGATAAATTTTCCGATCGAACCACCGCATCACTGAGCTACTCGCGTCGAAACAATGTTTCCGTGCAGATTGCCAACGCCGCCTTTGTTTCGGACGCGGTTTCGGCCAGTCTGACTCACACGATCACCTCCGATGGCAAGTTTCACGCGGCAGTCGCAGGGACATTTGGCAATTACACGTACGAAGACTCGGGGGCGTTTGCTTCGCGGCTCGACCGCACCTATGGAGTGGATTTCGCGCTGATCTATAACCCGCAGCTCTGGCTTTCCACTCGTCTCGCATATGGTTACCAGAGATTCGACAGCAACGTGACGTTTGACTACAATGTGAACACCGTTACCTTTACACTCTCGGTGGGCTATTAATGTATGAACAGGTTCATGACGATTCACATTGTCCTGTGCTGGCTTTGCCTGGCAGTTCCTGCGGCGGAACGAACCGGCGCCGCCGAAGTCGCGGAAGGCGACCGCAAGATCGCGCCGCTGGACATTCTTAACATCGATGTCGTCGGCGAAAAGGACTTGAGCAAGGAATTGCGGGTTTCTTCCAGCGGAACGGTGACATTTCCGTTTTTGGGAAGCATCGAAGTCAAAGGCAAAACGCCCGCTGAAGTCGAGGACATGCTCCGGGAAAAACTGGGCAAAGACTATCTGGTTGATCCGCAGGTGATCGTCACGGTGAAGGAATATCGAACGCGCTCCGTTTCAGTCATCGGACAGGTCAACAAACCCGGAGTCATCGTCCTTCCGGCGGAACAGAAGATGGACGTGCTTGAAGCCATTGCGCAGGCGGGCGACCTGACGAAATCTGCCAACAAAAACCGGATCGAGGTCAGCCGCAAGGGCGAGACGCGCAAATTTACGCTCGATGAGTTGAAGAAGGAAAGCGATCCTAAAAAGAAATTCTGGCTCGAGCCCGGTGACGTAATCTACGTTCACGAATCGTTTTTCTGATGTATGGAACATGGCGCTCCGGAAACTGCTGACGTCGTGGTGCACGAAGAAAAGATAAATCTTCGGCATTACTGGCATGTCATTCTGGAGCGGCGCTGGCTGGTTTTTACCGCGCTCTTTTCGGTTTTTGCGCTGTGCCTGATCTACCTGTTCAATGCCCAGCGGATTTTCCAGGCCACCGCGCGGATGCAAATCGACCGTGAATCCGACAATGTTCTGAACATCAAGGATGTGTTCGCCGTGGACGGGCGCGAGCAGGATTACCTCCAGACCCAGTACAAAAACCTGCAAAGCCGCTCGCTGATCCAGTCCGTGGCCGCCAAGCTGAAACTGGACAGGGATCCGCGTTACGCCCGCAGCACCGACGTTGTCAAGGCCGTCGCGCAGGACATCACCATTGCTCCCATTCGGCTGAGCCGGCTCGTGGATGTAAAGGTCGAGCATCCTGATCCGAAACAGGCGGCCGCCATCGCGAATACCCTGGTGGAAACCTTCATCCAGCAGAATCTGGATCAGAAGATGAGCAAATCGCTCGATGCGTTGCGCTGGTTGAAGGTGGAGGCCGACACGCTCGAACGGGACGTTGAGCAAAAGGACCTCGCGCTGCAAACTTATCGAGTCGAAAAGAAAATGGTTTCACTGGAGGAAAGCCAGAATATTGTTCTGCAGGCGCTCAAACAGGCGCAGGCTGATCTGGACAAGGCGCGCAGCGACGCCGCGTCCGCCCAGAAACTCGACGAAGAAGTCGAACGATTGCTCAAGTCAGGGACCAGTATTGACGCCATTCCGCAGGTGGCCGGGAACCCGTTGATTCAGGACATGAGGAAATCACTGGCCGAAAAAGAAGCCCTGCTGGCGAACCTCCTCAAACGTTACAAGGACAAGTATCCTGACGTCATTCGCGTGCGGGAGGAAATCGCGTCACTGAAGGATTCGATTCAAAGGGAATCGCAAAAGGTCCGGGAAGCGATCCGCGCCGAGTCGGAACTTGCCAGGGCAAAAGAATCCATCATGGTCGGCGAACTGAAGAAGAAGGAGCAGGAATCTTTCGAGCTGAGCCAGCTGCGAATTCAGTATGACGTGCTCAACCGGCAGGCCGATCAAAGCAAGCTGCTCTACAATGTGGTTCTCCAGCGCATGAAGGAAACCGACCTGACCTCCAAGGACAAGGCTCAGAACATGCGCGTGGTGGACGCGGCCGTGGTGCCGATGAATCCGGTGAAGCCGCGCGTCGTGCTGACTTTGTTCCTTGGCATCATTGGCGGCCTGGGTATCGCCATCGGTCTGGCCTTCTTTGTCAATTACCTTGATGACTCGATCAAGAGTCAGGACGATATCGAGACATACCTTCGCCTGCAGTTTCTTGGTTACATCCCGAATATCAAAACCAACAGCCTGCTTGAACGCGATCTACAGGCGCATCTGCGTCCCCAATCGAACGCGGCCGAGGGCTTTCGCACGCTTCGGGCCGCAGTCGCGCTTTCCCCCAACTCTGATAAATACCGCGTTCTCACCGTTACCAGCACCATTCCTTCGGAAGGCAAATCGCTTGTCGCCTCCAACTTGGCGATCGTCATGGCGCAGACTGGGTTGAAGACGTTGCTGGTGGATGCTGATTTGCGCCGACCCTCGGTGCATAAGGTCTTCCGCCTGCAAAGTCCCATCGGCCTTTCCTCCTACCTGATGGACAAGGTAAAAAGCGTTGATGAGTTCATTCATACCACCGAGGTGCCGAATTTGGACGTGGTCTGCTGCGGTGCCGTGCCTTCGTCCCCGTCGGAACTCGCGGGCTCGAAGCGGATGAGGCAGTTTCTGGACGAAATCCGGAGCCGGTACGACCGGGTGATTTTCGACTGCCCTCCGGTATCGGCGGTAAGTGACCCCTTATTGATCGCCTCGCTTTCAGATGGGGCGGTGTTCGTCGCCAAGTTCAACAAAATCCGCCGCGACCACGCGCGCAAGACGATCCAGCGCATTCAAGATGCGGGCATACACATCCTGGGAGTGGTGTTGAACGACATCGATTTCGAAGGCAAGGATTCCTACTACTACTCCTACTACTATTACCAGAACCGTTACTACTCCAGTCACTACAGCCCGAATTCCGGCAAGATCGAGAAGGAGAAACCGGAGGAACTTAAGAAGGCTGGTTAAAGGTATTTTTTTAAGAGCGGGTTGAGTGCTGCCCTGGTCCTGGCCGGCCAGAGCTTTTTATCCGTCAGGATTGCGTTCTGGAGCGCATGGTGGCAGGAGCAGCCGGATTCGGTCGGGATCTGCGGCAGCACGCGCTGAACGATTTCCTTCGCCTGCGTGGCGTTTCGTTGCAGATTCGCAATCACCATCTCGACGGTCACGTGCGCTTCGTCCACCTTCCAGCAGTCGTAATCCGTCACCATGGCCATCGTCGCGTAGGCGATCTCCGCTTCGCGCGCACACTTGGCCTCGCCCAGGTTGGTCATGCCGATCACGTCGTAACCGAGGTTGTGGTTGGTCATTGATTCCGATCGTGTGCTGAATGCCGGGCCCTCCATGTTCACGTAGGTGCCGCCGTCGTGGACCTTTGCCCCCACCGCGCGGCAGGTTTGCAGGAGCAACTGCCGCAATTCCTCGCAGATCGGGTCGGCAAAGGCGATGTGCGCCACGATGCCGCGCCCAAAGAAAGTGTGCTCCGGCGATTTCTTCGTGCGGTCCATGAACTGGTTCGGCAGCACGATGTCGCACGGCTGATAACGGGCCTGCAGCGACCCGACCGCGCTGACGCTGATGATCCAGGCGACGCCGAGCTTTTTCATCGCCCAGATGTTGGCGCGATGGTTGAGTTCGCCGGGGAGAATGCGGTGCCCGCGACCGTGACGCGGCAGAAACGCAACCTGGCGTCCCGCGAGCTGGCCGGTCAGAAAACTGTCGGACGGCTGGCCGAACGGCGTTTTGACCTTCACCCATTTCTGTTTGGTGAAACCTTCGATGTGATACAATCCGCTGCCGCCGATGATGCCGATTCGATGTAAAGTCATGATTCCGGGTGATGCGTTTATCTTGTGAGCAATAGTGTCCCGAGGGCCGCCGGGTTCGTAATTCAATAAAGTAACAAACCCGCGTACCCGATTGCTGCGGGCAAATCAACGTCAATCAACGGTCGCCGTCCAGTTTTAAAGCATGCGGTGTTCGTTTTGTGGACACCCGATCGCGGCGATCAGGCGGCAAAAAATTCACGATGACGAGAGACCGGAAAAGATGCGGGCGGACAATCATCAGGTGTTCACCCCACTTCTGAGCCGGTTCGCAGCGTGTTAACGTCAGGTGCCGCAGAGAACCGGTGAAACGGGTTTGAACAAAGAACTACGAATCCTGATCCTGGAAGATGTCGCCACGGACGTGGTGATCATCAATCGTGAATTGCGCAAAAGCGGCCTCGCCTTCCGCTCCATTCGAATTGAGACGCGGGAGGATTTTTTGCGGGAGCTTCAGGATGACACTCCTGACCTGATTTTTTCCGACCACGGTCTTCCGAAGTTCAACGGATTTGCCGCCCTGGCTTTGGCCCAGGAAAAGTGCCCGGGTATCCCGTTTATTTTCGTCACGGGTTCGGAGCGGGAAGAAACGGCGGTTGAAACATTCAAAAAGGGTGCCACGGACTTTGTCCTCAAGGCACGGTTGTCGGATCTGGGCCCCGCCGTGCAGCGGGCCTTGCAACTCGTGGAGGAACGGGCCCGCCGGCGCGAGGCGGAACGGGCGTTGCAAAAGAGTGAGGAACGCTTCCAGCAACTCGTCGAGCTGTGCCCCGACGCGCTTTTTGTACAAAGCGATGACTGCATCGTGTTCGCCAATTCGGCCACCGCCCGGTTGCTGGGCGCGGCCAGTGTCGAACAGCTCATCGGCAAGCCGATGAAGGAATTCGTCCACCCGGAATGTTGGGAGACGCTGCAACAACGCCTGCGCGAGTTGAGGGAGGAGGGTACCACCCTGTTCTGGAAGTCCGCGCAAGGCCGCGTGCAGCAGCTGGAAGGAGAAGAGCCCGTCGTTCCGTTCTACGACGAAAAATTTGTGCGTCTGGATGGCCGGGTGGTGGACGTGGAGGTGGCCGCCGCTCCTTTGACCTTTGAAAACCGTCCGTCCGTGCAGATCATCGCCAGAGACATTGCCCAGCGTAAGCGCGCCGCGGAGTAACAAAGTCGAGTTGGTAAGGCCGGTGTCCGTCGATCCAGAGAGGGGTGATTCCATTCTGTCGAACCGCCTGAGCGTCTTTAGGGGAAGGTGCGCAAAGGCCGCCTGGAGTGGCTCAGTCCCCGCGTGACTCTGGCGGCGGCCTCGCAAACGATGTCCAACATTCCGGCCGCTGTTGAAGCCTGTCCATTCGTCTGGCAAAAACGCTGCCATGAAGGGCGCAGGAATGAGGTCCTGTGTCCTGCCGTATTAACGGCATCGGAAAACCGATTTCTTCAAAAATGGATCGTCAAGGATTGTCACGGGTTGCATTCTGAAAACTCGAATTGCCCAGACCAATCATTATGCAAACAAGTCGTTTTCTGACGTCCAGTCCGAGCGCGCAAATTTCGTGTCTCATCACCGGCACATTGATGTGCGCGGTCGCGGGCCGCATTGGCGTCGCACACGGCGCTTCCACGAACTTGCTGGGATTCACGGCGGAGTCTGCTGTGGAACAGCGGGCTCTCGAAAAACAATTCGACGCCCTGCTCGATCCCGCGGATCAACGCGCTTGGCTCGAACGCATGTCGGCGGAACCGAACCATGTGGGTTCGCCTCACAACAAGGCCAACGCCGAATTCATGCTTGAAAAACTTCGCGAGTGGGGCTGGGACGCCCGGATCGAAACGTTTTACGTCCTTTTTCCCACGCCCAAAAAAGTCGCGCTGGAACTGGTCGCCCCGACGCAATTCACCGCGCGGCTCCACGAACCCGCAGTAGATGGCGATCGTACTTCGGACAGGACACAGAATGCCCTGCCACCTTACCACGCGTATGGGGCCGACGGTGATGTCACCGGCGAACTGGTCTATGTGAATCAGGGCATGCCGGACGATTACAAGGAACTCGACCGTCACGGCGTCAGCGTGAAGGGCCGGATTGTGATCGCGCGTTATGGCGGTGGCTGGCGCGGCCTTAAGCCCAAGCTTGCCTACGAGCACGGCGCCGTCGGCTGCATTATTTATTCGGATCCGCGTGACGATGGTTACTCCGTGGGCGACGTCTATCCCCGGGGCGGCTACCGTCCACCCGAAGGCGTCCAACGGGGTTCTGTGCAGGATTTGCCGGTTTATCCGGGCGATCCTCTGACGCCGGGTATCGGTGCGACAAAAGACGCCAGACGCTTGTCCATTCCGGACGCGAAGACGGTGCTCAAAATTCCGGTGCTGCCGGTTTCGTACGCCGACGCGCAACCGTTGCTCGCGGCTCTCGACGGCCCGGTGGCGCCGACCGGCTGGCGCGGCGCCCTGCCGATCACTTACCATATTGGTCCGGGTCCGGCCAGGGTGCATCTTGTTGTTGCATCGGACTGGAGCGAAACGCCGATTTACAATGTGGTCGCTACCCTTCGCGGAAGAGAGCAACCGGACGAGTGGGTGATTCGCGGCAATCACCATGACGGTTGGGTGTTTGGAGCCTGGGACCCGCTGGCGGCCAACGTGGTGTTGATGGCCGAGGCCAAAGCCATCGGCGCCCTCGTCCGGAACGGATGGAAACCGAAGCGCACGCTGATTTACGCGAGTTGGGACGGCGAAGAACCCGGCTTGCTCGGCTCCACGGAATGGGTCGAGACCCATGCCGACGAGTTGCACCGCAAGGCGGTGTTGTACGTAAACTCTGATACCAACGGGCGCGGCTTTCTCAGGGCGGGCGGCAGCCATTCGTTGCAGGCGCTCGTCAACCAGGTCGCCGCCGAAGTGCGCGATCCTCAAACCGGCGCAACCGTGTTCGAGCGTCTCCGGGCAAGGGTTATGGTGGACGGCAACGAGAAGGGCGCGGAAGAAGAGAACAAAAAAATCGCCCGGCGGGTCTCCTCCGGCGCGGCCCCGCCCATCAGTGCCCTCGGCTCCGGATCCGATTACACTCCTTTTTTGCAGCACCTCGGCATCGCCTCGCTGGATATCCGGTACGGCGGCGAAGACAACGACAGTGGTATTTATCACTCGGCGTACGATTCATTCGATCATTTTCTGCGGTTCGGCGATCCCGGGTTTGCCTACGGCGTCGCCCTCGCCGAAACCATCGGCCGCGTCGTGTTGCGCACGGCGGACGCCGACGTGCTGCCCATGCGCTTCGGCGATTTTGCCGACACGGTGGGGCAATACGTGGAGGAACTGCACAAACTCGCGGATGACATGCGCGAGCGCACCGAACAGCAACACCGTTTGCTCGATCAACACGCCTTCACGCTCGCTGCGGATCCGACGGAAACCTGTTTGCCGCCCGCACGCGAATCGAGCGTGCCGTACATTAATTTCGCGCCTCTCGACAACGCGCTGTCGAAGCTCAGGCGAAGCGCCAAAGCCTGCGATGAAGCCTGCGCGAAGGCGGCTGATTTCGATTTCAAATCGGGCGAGCCGAAACTCGCGCGCTTGAACGGGCTGCTCCAGGGCCTGGAACAAAGGCTTGTTTATTCGCCGGGCCTGCCCGGTCGTGAATGGTACAGGCACATGATCTACGCGCCGGGACTGCACACGGGTTACGGCGTAAAGACACTGCCAGGTGTGCGCGAGGCCATCGAACAGCGCCGCTGGCCGGAGGTGGACCATTACATGATCATCATCGCCGGAGCGCTCAACGCGTACAGTGACCGGCTGGATGAGGTCACATCCACGCAACACTGAGCCCGCATGGTGTCGTAAGGGCGCGACTTTGCTATGCCCAACCAATGCGAGCTTTAAGCGCCCGCCGGAGGCACCTGCGGGGAATCCGTTCCAGCCCGGAGACAACGTAACAATACCACCGACGATTGCACAGTTGGTGTCCACGCCGCCGCACACAGGTGCGGCAGCGGCAACAGCCTTGCGCTGGTTGTGGAGATGTTTCGCCACAGACCAGCGATTCACGTCACGCCACACGCAAGGCGATACGACAAGCTCGCGCGGTTCAAACGTTGCCGATGGCTGTTCGAAGCGATTCCGGGGACTTTCTTCTTGTCGCCAGGCATCGGAAAGTTACGATTCGGTCATTCCGTAGAAGAGAGAACCTTCATGAGCTCTCGATTCGTAGCATTTGGCGACCCTTCCAAAGTCCATGAAACACACTACAATTAACCCTTTCTCGCGTGCCATGACGCGGCGTCAGTTTGTTGGCCGAACGCTGGCGGCCGGGATCATCAGCGCCGCGCCGGCCTTTTTGCGCGGGCAAAATCTCAACAGCAAATTGAACATCGCGTTCATCGCCGCTGGCGGACGCGCGAACGCGAGCCTGGGCGAACTCACGATTGTGCCGGGACGCAGTGCGGGCGGCGGCAAGAAGGGCAGGTCAGCTGATCCACACGCAGGGCCGCATCCCGACGAGAATGTCACGGTGCTCTGCGACGTGAACCAACTCGCGCTGGACTCCGCGTCGCAGCGTTACCCACGGGCCAAACAATTCACGGACCTTCGGCGCGTGTTCGATCAGCCGAACGACTTCGACGCCGTCGTGGTCTCCACGGCCGAGCACACGCATGCATTCGCCACCTACCTCGCACTGACACATGGCAAGCACGTCTATTGCGAGAAGCCGCTCGCTTACAATATTTGGGAAACCCGCCTCATCCGCGAGACCGCCGCAAAATATCCGAAGCTGTCCACTCAAATGGGCAACCAGGGACACGCCTCGCCTGACCGGCGGAAGATCAAAGAAATTCTCAACGCCGGCGTCATCGGGCCAGTGCATGAAGTCCACGTTTGGGCGGACCGCGCCTGGGGATTGCAGGATGCGGCCTCCGCCGAGAAGTTCGACAAACCGCACGGATTCTACAACGGCATTCAGATTGTGGATCGGTTCAAAGAGGAAATGCCGGTCCCGCCAACCATGAAGTGGGACCTGTGGCTCGGGCCCGCGCCGGAACGGCCGTATCATGCGACCTATTTTCCCGGGCCGCGGTGGTATCGTTGGTGGGATTTCGGCAACGGCACAATGAGCGATCTCGGCAGTCACGACAACGACGTGCCCTTTACCGTGCTGGATCTGTGGCGTCCGGATGGAAAGGGTGGGAAGGTGTTGGCGCCGCTTTCGGTTGAATCCGTATCACCCAACGTCCCGAA
The DNA here is from genome assembly GCA_035607015.1 of Candidatus Angelobacter sp. Lineage (NCBI taxonomy): Bacteria > Pseudomonadati > Acidobacteriota > Terriglobia > Candidatus Angelobacter > Candidatus Angelobacter sp. The sequence continues at coordinate 10,633 of DATNDF010000424.1, forward strand.
GCCGCATCGTGAACTGGCACCAGCGACGCTCATGGCAACGTTTCAGTTCGCGGCTGCGGGCGCTCAACCGGCGTTAAAGCTCGTCTGGCATCAGGGCGACAGCAAACCGCCGGGCTGGGTGCCGGCCTGGGGCGGGCGCTCGTGCGTGTTCATCGGCGAAAAGGGCATGCTGCTCGGTAATGGCAAGCTGCTGCCCGAAGAGAAATTCAAGGACTTCCAAATGCCGCCCGAGACGCTGCCTCGCTCACCCGGTCATTGGGTCGAGTGGGTCAACTGCGCCAAGGGAAACGGACCCGTGCCGGGATCCAACTTCCAATATTCGGGTTGGACAACCGAATGCAATCACCTGGGCAACGTCGCTTATCGGACGGGAAAGAAAATCGAGTGGGATTATCAGAACCTGCGCGCGACGAACGCCGCGAATGCAGCCCCGTTCATCAAGCGGCCCGAGTATCGCAAGGGTTGGGACGATATCTTGAAGGCGTAGCGTTGGAATTTGTTGTCATTTTTTCCAAACGCGATTCCGCCAGTCGGTGGGCGACGTTCCTTCCCAGACTTGAAAGGCACGAAAGAACGAATTGGCGTCTTCAAAGCCCAGCAAGAAGGCGGCTTCGTTCAGTTCCACCGTGGGTTGTTTCAGATAATGCCGGGCAAGTTCACGTCGGGTCTCTTCAACGAGTTGTTGAAAGGTGATGCCTCCGTCAGTCAGGCGACGCTGAAGGGTGCGTGTGCTCATGCCAAGTTCTTGAGCGACATCTTGCAGCGTCGGCCGCTTTCCGGCCAATGAATGCCTGAGAGCGTCCTTCACCCGGTCGCTTACATTCACACTCGCGTTCCGGGCTTTGAGTTCGGAGTCCAACTGCGTTCCGATCATCGCCACCAATTCTTCATTATGAGTCACAAAGGAGCGGTCGAGATCACTGCTGCGAAATACCAGGGCGTCGCGGTCGGCCTTGAATCGCACACGGCAGCCAAAATGTCGTTCCAGCAATGTGCGATGCTTCGCGGGCCGGGTCAGCTCCAATCGCAGCGGCGCGATTTCGCCATCGGTGCCGCGCCGAGCAACACACAAGATCCATGAGAGCCCCAAATCAACCATGATGTCGGGTTGAGCTTCCCGGGCTTCGACGAAGAAGAATTCCACCGAGGCTTCCTGTGCTTTTCTGTGGACGCGAATTTCCTCCGGGCACGTCAGTTGTTTGTAACGAGCGAGCCGTTGTAAAGCATCGCCGAATGTCCGGCTGCAAACTCCGGCGATCGAAACCGGGTGGCTGCGCTCGAATCGTAATTCTGTGCCCAGCTTCAGCCCAAAACCGGGATCGGGACTCATTTCGGCAACGGTCCGCCAAAGCGCGAAGAGTTCGGCCGTCGTGACGTAGATTTTCTCTTGCTGGAAAAGACTGGCGGGCAGTCCGGCGCGTCGAAGCAATGTCGGTACGGCTATCTTCTCCACCGCGAATCGCTGCGCCCAAGCTTTGGTAATTCGGAATCGATCAGCCATCAATTTGATGGGTTAAAGTTAGCGTCCTCAAAAGCTAGGTTGATGGTTTTTCCTTCTGATTTCCTGTCGAGCTGGTCGGCGACTGATTTACCGCGCGCTTTGACAAAGGGCTTGATGGGTGTCACCTCAGTCCCGCCTTGAAAGCAGGGCCCCATCACTATGGTTAGTTTTTGGCCCGTGAATCGTCCAGACGTTGGTGCATTGAATGATGTCACCGGGACGCAGACTGTTTGTATGGCTCGTTGCATTGGGTTCTTGCGCTCCAATCCGACTTGAGACCAGCGACAGCAGGGCAACCGCGATCGTGAGTAGTTTTGGAATCATGGCGTTCTTACTTCGCCTTCACGTCGTAGAGAATAGTACGTCCAGGTCGCGGATATACATTTTGCCGGTGGCAATGAGGGGTGCGACCAGGAGTGAACTCGACTCGGGTTGGGCATCCGAAACTATGAGGAGAAGTTTTTTCATGGTTGGCCGACAGTTGGGGTTAGCGGCCAACCAGCTTCTGCAGGTGTTCGGGATAACGGGCTCCCTGAAACGTGATCTGATTGGAGGCGGCGTTGATTTCGCGCAGGTCCTCCGGTGTTAGTTTGACCGAGGCGGCTCCGAGGTTTTCGAGCAGGCGCGGCAGTTTCGTCGTCCCGGGAATCGGCACGATCCACGGCTTTTGGGCCAGCAACCAGGCGAGGGCGATCTGGGCAGGTGTTGCCTTCATCCGAGCGGCGATTGAATTGAGGAGATCGACCACGGCCTGGTTCGCCTTCCGGGCCTCGGGCGAGAAGCGGGGCACGACGTTCCGAAAATCCGTGGCGTCGAACTTGGTGTTTTCGTCAATCTTGCCCGTGAGGAACCCCTTGCCGAGCGGGCTGAAGGGCACGAAGCCGATTCCGAGTTCCTCGAGCGTCGGCATAATCTCCGCCTCTGGTTCCCGCCAAAACAGGGAGTATTCGCTCTGCAAGGCGGTGACCGGGTGGACCGCATTGGCGCGCCGGATGGTTTTCGCGCCAGCTTCCGAAAGGCCGAAATGCTTCACTTTGCCGGCTTGGATCAGTTCCTTCACCGCCCCGGCCACATCCTCGATGGGCACGTCCGGATCAACGCGGTGCTGATAGAAGAGGTCAATGACATCGGTTTTGAGCCGCTTTAGCGAGGCCTCCGCGACTTCCTTGATGTGGGCGGGCCGACTGTCGAGGCCGTCCATGCGCTCCCCATTCGGCCCAATTTTGAATCCAAACTTTGTGGCGATCTTCACCCGCTCGCGGAAAGGAGCGAGGGCTTCGCCCACAAGTTCCTCGTTCTTGAATGGACCGTAGATTTCCGCGGTGTCAAAGAAGGTGACGCCGTTTTCGACGGCGGATCGAATCACCGCGATCATCGCCTGCGTCTCTCCCGCCGGACCGTAGCCCGAGCTCATGCCCATACAGCCCAGCCCGATGGCCGAGACTTCCAAATTGCTCTTACCGAGTGTGCGCTTTTGCATATTTGATTTTCTTCTTTATCGCCCTTGTTGACCGACCTGTACGACGATCAACTTCTTTTGGTCGCGTATCAGCAGTTTGCCGTCTGACAGCCCTATGGGTGCCCAGTTGTTACCGGCTTCCATCAACTCGGCGCTGGCCAGCGGTTTGAATCCCGCCGGATCGGGTTCGATGAGATACAGCTTCTTGCTGCCGTCGGTGGCGAGGATCAGACCGTCGGCGAGGATTGCCCCGCCTTTGACGAACGCCGGATTCTGTCCGGTCTTCCACTTGACCTCGCCGCTCATGCTCATGCACACCAGCCCGTCCCTCCGTTCGTTGGTCGTGTACTGCGCATAGAAATGGTCCTTGTACAGGATCGGCGGTTGGGTATGAGACCCGAAGTCCGGGTTCTTAAACAACTCGGTAACCCCATAGGTCCCGTCGGCCTTCTTTGCCACCTGAATCATGGCGGACCCTGCGTTATACCCGCCGGCCAGGAGCATCCGTCCTTCGCCAGCGTCCACCGCGTGAGCGACCGGGATCCAGCAGTTGAAGTTGGTGTAGGTCCACAGGACTTTCCCGGTCAACGGGTCAATTCCGTTGACCCTTCCGCCGCTTGCGGCACGGCCAAATCCCTGTGCAGCGGTTATCATGACGAGTTGATCTTCCGCGCCGACTTTAACCAAGGAGGGCGTGACGTACGAAGTCCCGCTGTTGAGCGGAGATGACTGCGTGGTGGTGCCAGTGAGCGGAGCTGTTTTCCATTTGATATCACCGGTCGCTTTGTCGTACGCGACCACACCCGCTTGGGGCGCCTGAGAGGCCACGATCAGCAGGTTGCGGTAAATCAGCGGGTTCTGAACGATTCCCCATATTGGCAATTGGCCGCCCGCTGCGGGGGGCGCGAACGGGCTGGCGGGGACACCGCTGCCGCCGCCGAAATCCGTCCAGATGTTTTTATGCCAGACAGGCTTCTGGGTCGTCGTGCTGAAGCAGTACAGATCTCCGACCATACCCACGGTGTAACCACGGTCGCCATCCACGGTTGGGGTGGACCGGGATCCGGGAAACTCTACTTTGCCCGGACCGGCATAGGCGAAGGTCCAGAGTTCCTTGCCGTTGGAAAGATCGTAAACCCTTAACGTGTCGCCAACCTTGTCGTCGCGATCGAGGAGATAAACCTTGCCCGCGCTCACGGCGGGGCCACCGAAGCCGATGCCGAGCGGGGCAGTCCAGAGCACCTTTGGGCCGTCATTGGGCCAGGTTCGTAGTAGCCCTTTCTCGGTGGATTTACTATCGCGGCTCGGTCCATAGTATTGCGGCCAATCTGCGGAAAACCTTCAGGTCACAATAAGGGGCGCGAGGATCATCGTAATTAGCTTTGTTTCGGTCTTCATAGGGTTCCTGACTTATTTGTTGCTACTTTCCGGGCTCACTCCTAGGCGTGGTGATGGCATACAGCTGGGTTCTCGTCATCACATACAATACGCCGTTGGCCGGCACCGGCGTGCTGTACACTGAGTCCGCCATATCGATCACGGAGGGCTTCTTCATCACCGAACTCGCTTTGAAAACCGCAAGGTCCCCGTCGGCATCGCCCAGGTAAACCTTGCCATCCACCAGCAACGGAGATCCCCAGACCGGAGATTTGAGGTCGAAAGTCCAATATGGCTTTCCGGTCTTGACATCGAGGCAGTGCAGAATGCCATCAATGTCGGATAGGAAAGCCAACCCGTTGCCCACTGCCACTGTCGAAATGGAACGGTTGATCTTTTCGTACTGCCAGACTTTGCCGGATTCGGTGATATCACCCCGATTTGCCGGATTGATGCTGTACGCGGCTCCGCGTCCGCTGCCGCGGTCGGGATCTTGCCCCGCGCTCATGAGCACCTTGCCTTCGCTGAAAACAGGCGTGGAGATTCCGTAATTACGATCCTCCGGCGCGAGGCTCTTGGGGTTCAGATCAAATTTCCAGAGTCTCTCTCCCGTCCGGGCATTGAAGCCGTACATCCATCCATCTCCTCCCGCGAAGAATGCCTGCTGCACTCCATCGACCAGCCCAAGAGCCGGAGACGACCACTGGCCCCGAAGGATGCCGTCACCCGGAGAGTTGTCCTGCCAAACGACTTTGCCAGTGTTCTTGTTGACGGCGAGAAAGCTGGGTGCTTTCGGAGAGGGGATCCTGTCATCACTCCTGCCGTTGGACGTCTCCACGAAGACCAGGTCTTCCCAGATTACCGGGGACGAGTTCGCCATGTTGCGCTGGTAGACGCCCAGTTCCTTCATCATGTCGAGTTTCCACACGATGTCGGCATCGCCCGGTCCTTGGTAGACCTCGCCCTGAAAAGGCCCTTCGTTCTTGCCGTCCAGGAACCCTTCTGTGTCGAGGCAAACCAACTCTCCGCGGTTGCTCACGTAGTAAAGGCGCTTTCCATCCACCGCTGGGGAGGAGCAGACACCCTGCTCAGGGAAATCGTTTTGCGCTCCGGAAGCCAGTTTGTCGGTGACGGCCTGCCAGAGGAACTTGCCATCGGACTCCCGGAAGCACATGAGCACGCCCTTGTCCTCCTGGATATTGGGGTTCCTGGGATTCCCGTTGTTAGTGCCGAGGAAGATCTTCCCATCGGCCACTACCGGGTTTCCGAATGACGTCGAACCGATTTGCGCCTTCCATTTGATGTTTTTGCCGCTCTTGACATCCCAAGAATCGGGGAGGTTGATCATGGCGGAGGCCATGTTGCGTTGCGTTGTGCCACCCAACATCGGCCAGTCCTGCGAGATCAGTGGGAAGGGCGCCAAACCGGCGAGCACTAGCAAAGTGGAGCCGATCTTGACGTTCATTACTTCGCCTTAACGTCGTAGCAAAACAGGTCGCCCTGATCTCGTACGTATAACTTGCCATTGGCAATGACGGGGTGCGACCAGGAGTGGACTCCACTCGGGTCGGGTATCCGAAACCTGCCTCGTTCGAGGTATTCCTTGCGGCTTGGCTCGATTAATATTAATTCGTCCACGGCGCGGCTCGCTTCGGTATCCACCCGATAGTAAATTCGGCCGTCCGCGACTGCTACAGAACCTTTTTTCACTCGACGCTTGTCGGGGTCGCCCTCGTTCCAGAGAACCTCGCCTGTCTGAAAGTTGAGACAAACAAGGTAGCCAGTTCCGTTACCGCCGTTGCCGCCATAAAGCGCGCCGTCGATGACCGCCACACCACCATGATGGTTTTGTATGTTCGATGAGAACCACACTTCCTCGGCTTTGATACCGCCGTCGGCATCCTTGATCAATTTCACCAACCCGCCGCCCGCCCCATATGCCGAGGCGGCGAACACCTTGCCGTCCTGATAAATGGGGGTGGAAACGTTGATTCCAAAACCGTTGGCGGGCCTGGACCACTGCCAGAGCAACTTGCCATCGGAAGCCGCAACTCCGATGACTGCTTTAGCGGTAAATTGCACGTATTGGCGCTGTCCCTCAAAATCAATCGCAATCGCCGAGGAATAGGCCGCTCCCGAGCCGCCTCCGCGACCACCGCGACCACCGCGACCGCCCGAATCGCCTCCCGCACTGTCCGGCATTTGGGTCTGCCAGATGGTATTACCCGTCAGTTTGTCCAGGGCCACCAGCATCGCTTTATCGCTGCCGGGCGTGCAGATCACTTTGTTGCCATCAACCAGTGGTGATTCGCGGTAAGCCCAGGTTGGGGCAGTACCGCCAAAATCCGTTACGAAGTTCTTTTGCCAGACAATAGTGCCGTTCTCGGCGTTCAGACACACCAGATTGCCGGCATCCCCTACGACATACAGTCGGTCGCGATCGACCGTCGGAGTTGCTCCCGGTCCTTCGCTCCCCTGTGGCATGCCCTGTCCCCGGTAAGCGGGACCGAGTCGAGTAACCCAAAGTTCCTTGCCATTCGTTTCGGAGAGTGCCCAGACCACTTCGTTGCTGCCACGATTACTCATACCAAATAGGCGCCCGTCGGCAATGGATGGGGCGCTGAAGCCGCCGCCCAAATCACCGACCCTCCACGCGAGTGGGGGACCATCCTTCGGCCATTCTTTGAGCAGGCCAGTTTCCTTCGAGACCCCGTTGCGGTCGGGGCCTTGCCACTGCGGCCAATCAAACTGTCCACAGAAGGCGTGTTGCGCGAAAGTGGCAACCGTAAGAGCGAGTGCGATGGTTCGATACATATTTCCAGAATAGTCTCCAACGAAAGCTCGGTCACTCGCAAAACATGCCAATCTACTTGCGAAACACGCCAAACGGTCCGCCTCGAATTAAGCTGGTCGCCAGCTCTCGGTTTTGTGACTCTTTGACGATCCTCTCAAGGGCCATGAAGAAGAGTGAATTCTCCTCCGGCGCAATGCCACGGCGTCGATTTGTTGGAACCCTGGCCGCCGCGTCGGCAGCGGCTTTTTTCCCGGGAACCGTCGCCGCCCCGGCCGCGTCGCAGCGCAAACTGCGCAAGGCGATCATGTATTCCACCGTCGGAATGAAGGGCTCCGTGCTCGAAAGGTTCCGACTCATAAAGGACGCAGGGTTCGAAGGCGTGGAACCGATGGGCGGCATGAATCGCAACGAGGTCCTCGCGGCATTCAAGGACACGGGTTTGGGCGCCGCTAGCGTGTGCGACCACCTCCATTGGGTGAAACCGTTCTCGTCGCCCGATGAAGCGGACCGCAAAATCGGCTTCGACGCGCTCGTGCTCAGTTTGAACGACGCCCACGCTTATGGCGCGGGCAGCGTGCTGCTCGTGCCGGGCGTGGTGAGCGACGGCGTGAGTTACTCGCAATGTTGGGAGCGCTCCATCGTCGAAATCAAGAAGGCGGTTCCCTTGGCGAAAGAACTCGGCGTGAGAATCTCCATCGAGAATGTCGGCAATCATTTCATTACGAAACCCGAGCAGGCGATCGAATATCTCGACGCGATCAACAGCGAGTGGGTGGGCTGGCATTTCGACATAGGCAACGTGGGCGCCATAAACGGTCCGGCCGAGCGTTGGATCCAAGTGCTCGGCAAACGCATCAATAGAATCCACGTCAAAGATTTCAGCGCATCGGGCGGGCGCCCGAAATTGCTCGACGGCGACACCAACTGGCCGGCGGTGATGGGCGCCCTGGACCGCGCGGGTTACTCCGGTTGGGGGATCTCCGAGCAACCATCCGACCAGGCATCCAACGTCGAAACCGCCCGTGACTTGGCGCAGCGCATGGACAAGGTTTTTGCTTTGTGAGACGCGGCGTTGCGCGTCACGCCATACACAAAGTGGATACGGCAGGCCAGGTCGAGCCACGGCAAACTAGAACTCGCGCACGCGTTCGGCGTCGTCTTCCAAGAGATTGTCTGTAATCCGGGAATTAAGTCGGGAACTGTGAGCCGGATCAAGCCATTGATTTCCAACGGGAGCTGATTTCTCCGAAAGGGGATTCAGTTGGGAACAGGCGGGCCCCTGTGAGTGGCATGGGTGGAAATCGCATGTAATTTAGATGAACTGGAAACCTCCCGGCTATGCCGGGAAGACTCCCAGAGTTTGACAGCTCCGGGAGTGACTTGAGAATCCGTGTTGTGAACCGCTCAAGGTCAACAACAGGAAACTCAAGAAATGAACGAATATGAGAGTCTTAACCATACGAAGTAGGAATGCAAATATCATGTAGTGTTCATCCCGAAATACCGGCGCAAGGCACTCTATGGGTCGCTGCGCAAGCACTTGAGCAGTCTGTTCCGGGAATTGGCGCGGCACAAGGAAAGTGAGATTGGGGAAGGGCACCTGATGGTCGATCATGTGCACATGCTGCTGTCGATACCGCCGAAGTACTCGGTGTCGCAAGTGATGGGGTATCTGAAGGGAAAGA
>DATNDF010000425.1 GCA_035607015.1 Candidatus Angelobacter sp.
CTACCTTCACGAGACTATCCCCATCAGCCTCCCGCAAGATGCCGATGATTTGTTCTTCGCTGAATCTGCTTCTCTTCATGTTCTGCTCCTTTTGAAGCAGAACTTCATTTATGTCATGTCCAGCTTTTGGGGGTCAGGTCAAAGGCACCTCTCAACGTCTCATCATTTGCGATTACGAACGTGATCGTCTTCAATCCGACAGGATCAAGCTTGTTAGCAAGATCGTTCAGGGCCGCGCAGTAAGAATTGGCCCCTCCATGCTCCTCGATCGGATCTCTACTCAGCCACCGGCCAGTCGAGGGATTGTAAAAGGCGAACGCGTTGTGACAGCCGAACAGCCCGCACAATGCAAGAAGCTGCGGCCAGCCAAAAATGCTTTTCGTTTTCATGCGTCGTGACCAGTTTCTCGATCCAAGTTCACTTCAAATCTTCCTTTCATTTCCTGCCGACTCCTCCTTGCGACCCAAAAGCCCGTCCGCCGATTCGATGCAAGCCAGTCGTTGCAAGTTTGACTGATCGCTTGGACCCGCTAATAAACGTCGTCACCGTTACCGTACTCGTTGATACCGTTAGGTCCGGTCGACCAAATAATTAACAGGCTCGCACTAGACTGCATCAAACGGCCCGAAATATTTGTCGATGCAGCATCGTCCCTCCAAATAACTTCCAAAGGGTGTCCCCAGCTATCAACGAGAGGATCGGAGATTAAATTCGTTCTGAACATTGAATGTGAGATAAAATAATCTGGTTCTGTGACTAAAGCATATAAAACCTGGTTCAAGTCGCCAGCCGAACCTACTCGGTCTTTTATTATTAGAGCCACATTAGTGTGATAGTTTTCTCCGACTACGGATAACATAGTATAGGTTTGTTTAATCCGTGCTATGGTTTTTTGCCGTTTGTAATCCTGCTGAAACGACCATATTCCAAAGCATAGCGAAGCCAAAACTCCTACGACAAAGGTCAACCGCAGGGAAAGGCGAACGAGGTTAGTCATCTGATTACTCGACCATTGGTTCCATTAAGTATCATCAGGCCGGATACCGGATCAACAGTCCATTTTTAGATCCAAGTTCACTTCAAATCTTCCGTTCATTTCCGACGGCTTCCTGCTTCCGATTTAATAGCTCAGGTAAACGATCTGTTTGAGAGGCGCGGTAAATCGCTCCCTACTCGACGCGCAACGGTGATCAGGCTAGGTTCTCGCCGTGTTTCGACCGTGCATCGATCTCCACGAAGGCAAAGTGAAGCAGATTGTCGGCGGCTCTTTGAGTGCCGATCCGACGGAGCTGCGCACGAACTTTGTTTCGGATCGCCCTGTCGCGTGGTTCGCGGGGCTTTACCGGCGCGATGGTCTCAAAGGCGGACACGTCATCATGCTCGGACCGGGCAATGAGACGGTGGGGCGCGAAGCGCTTGCCGCGTATCCTGGAGGACTCCAAATCGGAGGCGGCATCAATCCTGACAACGCGCGCGACTGGCTCGATGCGGGCGCGTCGCATGTCATCGTCACGTCGTGGGTCTTTCGCGACGGCCAGCTAGACTTCGAGCGTGTGCGGGCGCTCGCTGCAGCCATCGGGAAAGAGCGGCTCGTGTTCGACCTGAGCTGTCGTCGGCGCGATAAAGACTATTGGGTCGTCACGGACCGATGGCAGAAATTCACCGAATTCAAAATTGACGCTGCGGGGATGGCCCAATTTGCGCCGTTTTGCGCGGAATTTCTCATCCACGCGGCGGATGTCGAAGGGTTGTGCGGCGGCGTTGATCTGGAACTCGTGGAGAGGCTGGCGCGATGGTCGCCCATCCCGACGACCTACGCGGGTGGCGCGCGCTCGCTGACGGACTTGGAAGAAGTCACGCGTGTCGGCAGGGGGGAAATAGATTTAACAATCGGTTCGGCGCTCGACATTTTCGGCGGCACGGGCGTGCGTTATATCGATGCCGTCGAATTCAATCGCCAGCGGGCGGCGAAGCGGCCGGGCAATGCCTCTGTGTAAGTGCCGACGGCGGCTTTCTGCCGCCAAACAGATTATCGCTCGCGAAACCTGGCCGTGACGGCTATCATCCGTCTGCTGCCATGAACGTGCGCAAATGGCTTAGGGAACATTCGCTGAGGCTGCTGGCGATTCGCGACACGCCGAACGCGATTGCCGGCGGCGTGGCCATAGGAATTTTTTTTGGGTTCACGCCGTTGCTGGGAATGAAAACGTTGCTGTCGATTTTCGTCGCCTGGCTGATGCGTTGCAACATCCTCGCGGCGGCCATCGCGGTTACGTTGCACGATGTCGCCCTGCCGTTCATGCCGATACTCTTCCGCTGGGAATACCAGATTGGCTACTGGCTCCTGAGCGAGCCGCACCGGTGGCCCGAACGCCTGCGCGATCTCCATTGGCATGCCCGCGAATGGCGCAATTGGACGACGTTCTTTTCGATCGGGCGCCCTTTGCTGCTCGGCTCGATGATCGTCAGCACGCCGGTTGCCGCGCTGACATTCTGCCTGGCGCGAACCATCGTGATTCGTCACCGGTTGAAGCATCCGCATCTGGACCCGACCGACAGCGGCGCGCCCGCCTCGGATCATTGAAGGGAGACGCCGCTGGCAGTTGAAGAAATCTTCCCCACTATCTGGCCGCGGTGAAAAGCAGCACAAAGGGCACAAATGCGTTCACGTACAGTGCGGCCAGCACGTCATCCACGGTGACGCCCCATCCGCCGGGCAGCTTCTGGCTCTGGCGCACCGGCCAGGGTTTGACCACATCGAATAGCCGGAATGTCGCGAATATCCACAAAGCCAGCGGCCAATGTCCACGGCTGAAAAAAAAATCGGGCGGTGGCATGGCTGCGTGTTCTGACAAGTAACTGCCGACCCATACAGCAAAACAAAGAGGAGTGGCGGCGATCTCGTCGAGGACCACCGAGGAGGGATCCGTTTGATTCAAAGCTTTTTCCGCCGCGCCACAAAACCACACCGACAACAGGATGCCAACGACAGTTCCGCCAACGAAGCACCAGAGGCTCCCCGGCCATAACAGCAGCGCAAACCAGAACAAACCGACCACGGAACCAAACGTGCCCGGTGCAAATGGAATCCGACCCACGCCAAAACCCTGGGCGATCCACACAATCAGGTTCAAGTTCATCGCTTGGTCCGGTTTGTCACTTTCATCGAGCGTGCTGTCCGACATTTCTTCCCACACCCGGGCTGTCGCCTTTTTGAATTCCTTAAGGCCCTTGCCGAGTCCGCGTCCAAAATTCCGTAACCGGTCTCGTCCGAAGATAATCAAACAGCCAATGAGCACAACACCCGGCGCACAGCCAAGCAATCCCGGCAAGGAATCCGTCATCATTCATCAGCGACTGGAGAGGAGGTCACATGTCCTGCAAATAAAGGTTGCGGTTGCGCCAAAGGTACAACATCCCCGAAGTCAGGGTCAGTGTTACGGTGACCCAGAGGGCGACTTGCGCCAGCATCGATGCCCATGGCTTAAAAACGATTTCCCCCCAACGTCCCCACTCGTCGTAACTGTCGGCCACGAGCAATGCGAGAACTGCCACGATTTGCGAGACGGTCTTGTGTTTGCCGTAGCGTTCAGCCGCCAGCACGACGTTTTTTGTGGCGGCCAGCAAGCGAAGTCCGGTGATGGCGAGTTCGCGGGCGACGATAACGACGGCCACCCAGGCCGGAACGGTTCCGCGTCCCACGAAGGCGATGAACGCCGAGCAGGTCAGAATCTTGTCGGCGAGCGGGTCCATGAGCGTGCCGAAGTTGGTGATGAGCTTGTCACGCCGGGCAATCATGCCATCGTAGTAATCGGTCAGACTGGCCAGTGAAAACAGGAACAGTGCCACCGTATCGTTGAAGCGCCCCGGCCAGAACATGGCGGCCAGAAAAAACACCGTGAGGACGAGCCGGGCGAGCGTCAGTCGGTTCGGTAAATTCATTCGCAGGTTTTCCGGTTGCGCGTCATGGGTTGCCGGCCGGCCGGCGGTGGGGATTTGTAACCGGAGTCTTGCGATTTGCCAACGCGCAAGTCTGTCACGCCGGCTCGGCGATCAAATCGTAATCCGTGTGCCCGACGATTCTGACATCGGCAAATTCTCCGATCGGCAGCGTGCCGCGCACATAAACGCGCCCGTCGATGTCCGGCGCGTCCGCTTCGCCCCGCGCCACAAGATAGCGGCCATTGAGCCGGCCGGTCAGTTTTTCCCGTCCGCGGATCAAGCCGTGTTCCCAGGACGTGACGATCGAGTTTTGCAGTTCCTTCGCGCCGGCCTTCTTTTCGACGAGCACCCTGAAAGTGCGTCCGACGAACGATTGCGACACCTCGCGCGCCACCTCGAGTTGGGCGGCCATCGCCAGGTCGCGGCGCTGCTTTTTGACGGTAGCGGGAACCTGGCTTCCCATTTTCGCGGCGCGCGTTCCTTCCTCGCGCGAGTAGGTGAACACGCCCAGCCGCTCGAATCGCGTCTCGCGGATAAAGTCGAGCAGCGTTTGAAAACATGCCCCGGTTTCGCCGGGAAAACCGACGATGAACGTGGTGCGCAGGGCGATGCCGGGAACACCGGCGCGAATGCGCCGGATCAAATCGACGATGTAGCGCTGCGAGGTTTCGCGGCGCATCCGTTCCAGCATGTTTTCGTGAATATGTTGCAGCGGCATGTCCACATAACGCGCGACTTTCGGGCAGTGGGCAATGGTCTGGATTAGTTCGTCTGTCCAGTGGGCGGGATGAGTGTAGAGCAGGCGGATCCAAAAATCACCCGCCAGCGCGTTCAGTTCGCGTAACAATGCGCAGAGCGTCGGCAGGTCCGCGGGCAGCGCCCGGGCGGCGGCTCTGAATTTCTCCGGCGCGGCTATCGAGCCGGCGCGATCCGGGCGCAAATCGAGCCCGTAGTACGTGGAATCCTGCGAGATCAGATTCAGTTCCTTGACCCCTTCGCGAATGAGCTGTCGCGCTTCCGCGACAATGTCGGCCAGCGCGCGGCTGCGATGGCTGCCGCGCATCCGCGGGATGATGCAGAAGCTGCAGGGGTGATTGCACCCTTCGGCGATTTTTACGTAGGCGAAATGGCGGGGTGTGAGTCGAAAGCGGGGCGTGGCGTAATCCGGGATGTAGCCCGGTCGTCGATTCACGTCAACGAGCGGCGCGACGGAATGCCGGTCGGATGGAGCAGGCCGACGCCTTTCTTCGGTCCCAATCGTCCTGGTCCCGCCGAATTTGTCCGTGCCCCCGTAATGCTCCTCCGGGTCGTGGGGGTTCGATCCTTCCCGCGCCTCCATTTCTGCGAAGCGCGCGATGATTTTTGACTTTCGGCCCGTTGCGACGATTTCCTCGCGTTCCGGGATTTTAAGCGCGCGCCGGGTCAGGGCTTCTTTGACGATGCTGGAAACCTGTGCCACCTGGTCAATCCCCATGAAAGCGTCAACCTCCGGCAACAAACCGGGCAGGTTGTCGCGGAAGCGCTGCGGCAGGCAACCGGAAACGATCAGTGCCTGGCCGCGATGATCTGCCTCCCGGACCTGCGCCGACTCGAGGATCGTGTCCACGCTTTCTTCCTGGGCGGCGTCGATGAACGAGCAGGTGTTGATGATGATTGCGTCCGCACTGGCGGCATCATTGACGATTTCCACGCCACTCTTCAGCAGTGAGCCGAGCATGATCTCGGCGTCCACCAGGTTTTTGGCGCAGCCGAGCGAAATCAGGCCGACACGAATCGGGCGACCGGTTGCAGGACCGTTTATCACAAGCCGGAAAAGCTACGCGAACAGGGCGGCACGACGCAACCCTGGAACTCCACGGGCCCCGCCCCGCAAGCGTGGGCAGGAACAAGCAGGCCCGGGGACGGCCGCGGCGAATTATTTTGTGGGTTGGACGGGCGGAAGCGGGAGGGTATCGCCCGACTGTTTTTGCGAAGGTTGATAAAGACCCGGGCCGAGGCCGTTCAGCGGGTCCTTGGACTGATGGCCCCGCCACGCGCGATAGCCGAGGACGAGGACAAGCAGCGCCAGCGCCGCGCCAACCGAAGGCAGGGCCACACGCCAGTTGACCTTGGACATTTGCAACATGACCACGTCGAGGAATGCCCGAGGTTCACGGCTGAGTGGCGGCGGGGCGTGGAATTTTTCCGTGTGGCTGAGTTCCGCCTCGAGCAGGGCCATCACTGCCGGCACATCGAGCCTGACCAGCGTCGCATAGGTGCGCACAAAACCCCGGAGATAGACCGTCGCAGCGAAAGTGGTGTAGTTCCCGTCCTCCAGGGCGCGGACATGGTCGGTCTTGATCTTGGTGATCTCGGCGACTTGATAAATGCTGAGGCCCTGCGCCTCGCGCGCCGCGCGGAGTTGTTCGGCAACTGTGGGCATGACCGCCGTTCTATAGCGGTTTTGCGGGCTTAATGGCAATCAGGGAAAAGGCCGGGTCGCCACGGGATCATAAATGCCGATCCCCGAACTTCCCATTGCCATTCAAGTATCAAACCATCGTGACGCCCGATGACAAGCTGAAGCTGGCCCGGGAGTTCTCACGGCGCCATCCAACAGCGGATTACACGATCCGATTCAAACGTCTTCGGCGAAGTTGACGATTTGGATCGCGATATATCCCTGTAGCGCCGGAGTCTTATTTGGGCGAGACCGAGCAACCGGCGCTTTGAGATCCTCCAAACTGGGAGAGCAGCGCTTTGATGCGAACCGGTGTGGGCGCGTATTATTCTTGTCTGAGGGACATCTATTGCGCACACTTTAAGGCCTGCAAAAGCAAATTCGTATCATGCGGCGCGGGAAGCGCCCTCTTTCTCGCCAACCTGCCAACCACGGTAAAGAAGGCCCTTCGTCGCTGGCCGGAGGAACCTGGGAGCGATTCAATTTGCTCTTGGCGAGACCGGTAAGTGGTGCGTCTTTGGCCGTGGTTCGTATTTGTATCGGGATCGTTATGGTTCTGGAGGCGTACTCCCTTTGCAGACCTTCGGCGATGACCTCGGGTCAAATCCCGCTGGAGACCTATTACACGGGCCCGGACGTGCGGTTCAACTTTCCCTACGAAGGATTCTATTGGCTTCCATTGCTGCCGCCGCATTGGATCTACGCACTTGTCGGGTTATTGGCGCTGGCCGGACTGACGATGGCGCTGGGGTTTTGCTATCGCATTTCTGTCGCGACCGTATTCGCGACATGGGCGTATCTATTCCTGGTGGAATCAACGAGGACGTACTGGCAAAGCTATTATTATCTGGAGCTGCTGCTCATCTTTCTCCTGCTTTGGATGCCCGCTGCACGCAGATACAGCGTGGACGCATGGATCGGTCGCAATCGGAATCCACCCAGGACGGTTCCGTACTGGACCAGCTTGCTACTCCGCGGGCAGGTGCTGGTGATGTACTTTTACGGGGGCGTTGCAAAGCTGAATGCGGACTGGTTGCTGGACGCGGCTCCGCTGCGATGGAATCTTCAGGAGCCACACGTAATGGCGAATTTCGAGCCGTATCTCACGACGGCACAACTGGAAACCGTCGGGAGCATTCTACACAGCTCGCAGCTCGCGTATTTTCTCTGTTACGCGGGCGCCTTGTTCGACCTATCAATTGGATTCCTGCTGATGGCCAGACGAACCCGGGCTTTCGCCCTGATTCTCACCGTGATCTTCCACGGGACCAATCATTTCATCATTTACGATAATATTGACTGGCTTCCGCTGGTAGGTGTCGCGACCGCTCTGATCTTTTTGGAACCGGACTGGCCGGAACGATTGTGGAATTGGCTGCGGCACCCTCGAATGGCCAGACCTCACTGGGGCTGGTTTACGGCTGGAGCCATCGTATTTCCGTTTGTTGGCGCCGCACTGGGTTGGAAGTCGAGAGCGAACACCAGCCCGGTCGAACCCAAAGGACCCCATACTCCCGGCCGTTTTACTGCAGCTTTCGTCGTCGTCTGGTTGGCTTGGCAGGGGTTGATGCCCTTACGTCACTTCTTGATAGCAGGGGACGGACGATTCACCTACGAGGGGCTTAGTTTTAGCTGGCGATTAAAAGCGGATGATCATCGTGCCTTGGGCGTCCAGATATTCGTTGAGGACGCGACGATTATTTCGCGTGACGGGATCGGCCGGGTGCAGATCAACTGGAATGAATGGCACGGAAACAAGGTGATATATCGCAACGTGACGCCGGGCAGGATCAACTGGTCGCAGCTTCCCGAGATACTGGTTTTACTGGAACCCGTTGTTGGAGAGAGAATCATTTACAACCCATTGGCCGCGTCAGCGACAGGGCGGACGGAAACGGAAGCGCGTGAACGCATGAAGGGGATCTGGCAGGAGCTGTACGACCGGCAACCAAAAGACGTTCGTCGCACCGTGTCCCTGTTACAGATCCTTGATTCGACTTCCGCGGCATTAAAGGCGACGGGCCGGAGTCGGGAGGCTGCGGAGCTGGCCGATCTTATTTCGCGAACGAAGCAGCTCAGCCAGAAAGAATCGGAACGGGGGACAGCGAGGAGGATATTTCACGACGTGCAGGAGGCACTCAATGAACTTCAGCGCGGCGACAATAGCGGCGAGGTGGATTCCCTGTTGCGGTCGATGCCCCCTTTCGCGCTGGGTGGAGAGAGCCCCGGATCTGCGCCATTTTTTCTTATTGACGACCCGCAGTTGATGGAGAAATCCCGCCATCGTCCTGGCCGGATTGACCGGGGCGCCTGGAAAAATGGACCTTACACTCGCGACCCACGAAGCCGTCGTGAGATTCACGTAGGCGGGGAGCCTTTGATTATTCTGACGAGCAATCTCGGCACAGATGTGAAGGAGTTAATGTCGCAGGCGTGTATAGTCGATTCGGAGGGCAACCCCGATCTGCCTGCGTATATTTCCTGGAACAGTCTTAAGGATCTGACCGTTTCAAAATTCAATCACATCAGCAACCAGGCGTTCTACCTGAGACGATACGCACGACGAGTGGCCGGCCTGTGGGAGAACGAGTATGGCCGCCGACCAAGTGTTCATGCCTCGACGGCGGTATCCCTGAATGGCAGGCCGTTTCAGGAACTGGTCGATCCCAACGCCGACCTCGCTAGCGTGCCGGCGTCATGGTTTCGTCACAACACCTGGGTTAGAGATTTGCAAATGCCGCGAATCCCACGCGAGGCACTTGCGAGACATTGATTCAGACGAGGCTGGCTTGGCCGTAGAAGCCGGTGTGGGCAAGGAGGCCAATAAAAATGGTTCAATCGGGCGACAACTGACGACGAGATCGCCCTCGAATTCTTGGTGAATGGCCGATTTTTTTGGGTGAGTCGGCCCGCTCCGGGGGCGATTGGGCAGAAACTTATTTTTTTTTGTTGCAAACAGAAGGCGTTTTTGGCAGTTTCGCGTCGATCCAAATGGTTCCCGAAAAAAACTGGCTTCACAGGTCATCCAGGCCGACCTGAAGCCTTGTCGAGAGAAGTTAAATACAGCCCATCACTAAGACCTTTATGAACACACCGAATCGTGCTGCCTTGCTTGCCGCTGCTGGGGCGGCGTTGTTGATCCAGAGCTTCGCCGTCAGGGCGGCGGCCCCCGCCAACGCGCAGGGGTTTATCACGGCAAAAGACTTTTACAATCTGAATACCGGCAACGGCGTTGCGATTTCAGGGTTGACCAACAACGCCAAATTCCCAAATTCCCCGGACGCGATCGCGTACCCCACCTTGTTTGAATTGCATCCCAACGACGACACGAGCACTGCACCGGCTACGAATCCACTCGGCCTCTCCGATTACGGGTCACAAATCATCGGCTATTTTTATCCAACAACAACCGGACCCTACACTTTTTATCTGTGTTCCGATGATAACTCCATTCTGTATTTGAGCACAGACAGCAACCCGGCGAACAAGCACCTCATCGCTCAGGAAACATCATGGTCGAACCCAAGGCAATATGACAACACCTCGGGCGGTAGCGATGTCACTGCAAAAGATTCGGCCACATTCACTGGATCTCAGTGGCCTGGTGGCGGGGCCGCGATCAACCTGACGGCTGGTCAGCCTTATTACATTGAAGCACTTTTCAAAGAGGGCGGTGGCGGCGACAACTTGTCCGTGAGCATCGACGCGACAGCCCCGATTCCCGGCACAATGTTGTCGTCAATTGACCGAACTTCGACAAACGCGCCGTTCGTCTCGAAGCTGACCGGACATGGAGGGGGTTTTTATTACGAGATACAAGAAATTTCCGGGGGCAGTCAGGTGAACTTCGGCACGGTGCAAACGACGCTCGATGGTGCTCCAGTCACGCCGACGATTACGCGCGTGGGAAGCGAGGTCGTTGTGGCCTACCTGACTCCAACACCATTGGCCGCAGGTTCGGCTCATACCGCGACAGTAGCGTTTTCCGACAACGGGACTCCAGTGCTGGCGCAAAGCTCGACGAACGGGTTCACGGTCGGAGCTTACTCAACCATACCGGCCGGGTTCGCGCTGGCCAGTCCGGCAACGGACGCCGGGTTAAAGGCGCAGGTTTATCAGATCAATTTTGACCGCGCTCCTGGTGACGGAAACTCGATTGCGAATGCTGAACAACAATGGGCGCGTGGATTCATTGATCCGAATACGAGTCTGCCCTTCGCAAACGTGGCATCACAAAGCGGGGTGATCAATATTGACTCCATCAATTGGAACGGAGCGATGGATCCGGCCTGGCCAGGGATAGATGTCGGGACGGAAATTGGTGATTTTCGATCCACGAACGCTCCGCCGATGAACATTCTGGACGTGCCGATTCCGGGCATCCCCGGCACTGGTTCGGATCCCGACCCGGGCGCAAACAATGGTTTGGCGGTGGACAATATCGTGGCCGAAGTCGAGACTTACCTGCGGCTTAATGCGGGATTCTATCGGATGGGCGTCAATAGCGATGACGGGTTCAAGCTAACAGTGGCGCCTGGCGCACCAAATGTTTTTGGGATGGTGCTGGGTTCCTTCAACGGCGGGCGAGGTTCTTCCGATAGCATCTTTGACTTCGTTGTCACCGCCAACGGAGATTACCCGTTCCGGCTGCTCTGGTGGCAGGGCAATGGCGGTGCCAACCTGGAATGGTTCATCCAGGACCTGACCACAGGAAGCAAATATCTGATCAATCAAAACGACCCGAAGGCCGTGAAGGCGTTCCGCACCGGGAGCGGGCGCGCTTATGTGAAATCAATATTGCCGTCCGATGGCTTCGCCGGGGTGACGACCAATTCCAACGAGAAGATTCAGATCGTCCTCGAAGATGGTACAACGACCGTCGTGGGAGGCTCCGTCGTGTTACAGGTTGATGGTGCGACCGTGACGCCGACCATCAACAAGAGCGGTACCACCACGACTGTAACGCAAAACGCTCCTGCGAGCGGATATATCAACGGCACAACCCATACGGGGACTCTTGTTTGGGCCGAAAGCACGACACCGCAGACTCTTTGGACGAACAGCTTTTCCTTCACGGTAGTGGCGTTCACACCGGCTGATTTGCCGGCAAATTCGTTCTGGATTGAAGCGGAAGACTTTGATGCTACCGGCACGCCTGTTCCCAGTGTGGTAAGCACAATGCCTTATGATGTTGGTACAAGCATTCCGTACGATACCATCGGTGCCACGTTCAACGTGGACTACAATAACAACGACAATCACGAGAACACAAACCCAACCACCTACCGCAGTTCGGGTGATCCGGATACCGACGGCAGGAGCGTGGACATAACCACCACGGGC
>DATNDF010000426.1 GCA_035607015.1 Candidatus Angelobacter sp.
CGCGATGCTCCGGCCGTGATCGGCCTCTCGCAATATCCGAATCTTCTCCTCCGTCGTACAATGCTTGCCCTTCATTGTCTGGTCCTTTCTTGCGGCCCAGACTAACACATCACCCGGCCTGAAAAAGTCGAGTCACGTCACTGTTAGGAAATCAAGCAGAAATGCGGAATCCTTAGGAAAAGATGGTCGGGGCGGTGAGATTCGAACTCACGACCTTCTGAACCCCATTCAGACGCGCTACCAGGCTACGCTACGCCCCGGACCATGCCACGCCGCCTCCCGCGACGACGCGCCATGGATAGTATTGCGGGGGGAGTCGAATTCAACAACTTTTCCAAAAGCTCACGCGGCCTTGATCACGACCGCAGTCACGTCGTCCAGTTGAGGTGTGTTCTGCGCGAACTGGCGCACCGCCGCATACAGCGCGTCCACAATTTCCCGCGCGGCCTTCCCGCGGTTCGCCCGGACGACTTCAAGGATTCGTTCGGTCCCGAAAATCGTTTCGTCCGGTGACATCGCCTCTTCGATTCCGTCGGTCAGCAGCAGAAGAATGTCGCCCGGCGACAGGCTGGATTCGGCGGCTTTCGGAAAAACCGCGTCCGGCTTGATGCCCAACGGCAGCCCCGTGCGCGTGAGCTTCGCCTTGATGTCCCCCGACGCGCCCAGAACAAAGCCCGCCGGATGGCCGGCATTGGTGAATGCGAAGGTCCGCTTTCGCGGATCGACGCTCACCAGCAGCATCGTGATGAACCGCTCGTAGCCGATGTCCTCGGCCAGAATGCGGTTGGCGCGTGTGAGGATTTCTCCCGTGTCCTCGCGGTTGCGCGCAAGAATGCGCAAATACGCGCGCGTTTCAGCCATCAGCAGCGCGGGTCCGATGCCGTGGCCGGTCACGTCACCCACCACCACGCCGAGCCGGTCATGCAACATCGGCAGGTAATCGAAGTAATCTCCGCCCGTCGCTTCGGCGGCGTGAGAGACACCGGCAATGTCAAGCCCGGCCACGTTCGGCGCCGCCTTGGGAAACAGCCGTTGTTGAATTTCGCGCGCGACGCGGAATTGCTCCTCGTTTTCGCGCAATTCCTGTTCGGCGCGTTTGCGCTGGATCACACCGCCGAGCTGCGCGGCAATGGCCGAGATGAGTTTCCTTTGTCGCTCGTCCTGCTCGCGCGTCTCCATCAAGAAGAATTCGATCACGGCCACCACCTCATCGTCCGCCAGTACCGGAATGCCGACGCCGGCCTTGATTCCCATCTGGCCCGCAATGGCGACACGCGGGAAATTGGGATCACCGCCAACGTCGCGAACCCAGAGCGCCTGCTTCGATGACCACACCCGCCCCGGCAGGCCTTCGCCGCGCTTTAGGACCAGCTCCTCACTGGCAGCCCTGAATTGGTCCGAGCCATTGACTGTCGTGTACCACGCCGGGCTGCACTCCAGGTGCGAGGCGTCACTGCTGGGCAGCCAGGCCTGCCCCAGCGCCCAACCCGTCGCGTCGCAAATCGTCCGCAACACCAGCCCCAGTGCCGCGTCGAGGTCCTGCGTCTCGTTGACTGCGAGTGAAATGCTCTGCAACAACCTGCTTTCCTCCTCCGCCCGCTTGCGCTCGGTGATGTCGCGGATGAAGGCCACCATGTATTTGCTTCCTTGCAATTCGATGTTGGTGAAGCCGATTTCAACGAAGATTTCCCCGCCGCCCTTCCTCAGCCCGGTGGTTTCGGTGGGTTGACGACGCGTGCGGCCCCCGTCCGACTGCAAATTACGCCGGAGCCATTCGCCGGATTCGCGGCGGACCCGTTCGGCCAGGAGCAGCAAAAACAACTGACCCGACACCTCGCTCGAGGTGTAGCCGAAAATCTCCTCGATTGCAGGATTGGCGAACCGGATGATGCTTTCCTCATCAACCAGGACGACCGCGTCCGTGGAATTCTCCCAGAGCAGACGGTAGCGCTGTTCGCTCTCGCGCAACGCCTCCTCGGCCTGTCGGCGCGCGGCACGAATTCCGGCGTCGCGCAATTCCCGTTCGACCGCCGGGGGAAGGCGCGCCAGATTACCCTTCATCAGATAATCGTTCGCACCCGCCTTCATGGCCGCCACAGCCACATCCTCGCCGATGCCGCCCGAGATAATGATGAACGGCAGATCAAGCCCGCTCTCCTGCACAATTTTGAGCGCCTCCGGCGCGCTGAATGCCGGCATGTTGTAATCGGAAAGGATGATGTCCCATTGCTCGTCCACCAGGGCTGCGCGCAACGCCTCGCCGGTCTCCACCCGCGTGAACGCGGGTTGATACCCGCCCTGCTTCAATGTGTTGACCAGGATGCGCGCGTCGAACTCCGAGTCCTCCACGATCAACACCCGGAGCCGCGTTTTCTGTTGCGTCGTTCCCACAAAAGGTGGTTCAACCGTAACCTCGGGCGGCGTTTCTATGCCAGCAATTTTGCCGAGCGCATTACGGGAAGAGGCGTATCCGATAAAATCGCGCCGCGGCGGGTGGATTTGTGAAACTCTCGTCGTAGCTTTCGTTGGTGGAAACGGCCGCGCGCGGAAAATTCGTCCCCGGATAATCGACAAAGCCGGTGAGGAGGTTCGTCGCAACTTCGAGCTGGTATCGGTTGCCGATCACCGCGCTCCAGGAAAGACGGATCGCGCTGTCCGACGGCAAACTGATGTTCAGCCGGAGGGCTGAAGCGGCATCGCGCGGATCGGTGCCGGCCGACTGCTCCTGCGCGTTGGACATTCCGTCGCCATCGGGATCTCCGGTCGCGCCGTTGATGCCCACCGCCAGAGCCAGGTTAAGGCCGAAACGAAACTCCCACCCGTCGAGCAGCCCGTCGCCGTCCGAGTCCACACTTTGCGGATTCGATCCCAACGATTGTTCCTGATAATTGCTGAGGCCATCACCGTCGGGATCGCCATCGCGGCCATCAATCCCCGCGGCGGAAAGCGGATTCAGCGCGAACCTCACTTCCCAGCCGTCCAACAACCCGTCACCATCCGTGTCTGGATTCATCGGATCGGTGCCGAGCAATATTTCGTCTGCACTCGTCAGCCCGTCGTGATCTGTATCGGGATCCAACGCGAGCCGCACGCTGACGCCCTCCAACGCCACCGGGCCCTGGCCGACACCCGCCAATGAGTAGCCCAGAAATCCGGAATCGAGCTGCCGCGTCTGCGCATCGAAATCAGAGTTGAAGTCGGGTCCACCCACGACCGCCCCGATTTTGATCGTGTCGCCCGGTTGCAACCCGCCCAACTCCGCGAAGGGAATGGCGACCTTGATGAAGTCCGCGTTTTGTTCTCCGGGAATCGCGCCGCTCTGGGGTGAACGATTGAATTGCTGCAATCGCGCTCCGGCCACGTCGCTGATTTCCGCGTCGAGCCGGAAAACGCCCTGTCCGATGTTCAGCGCCAGGTTCGGCCTCGCAAAAAACCGGTACTGATAATCACCGTACTCGTCGCCAAGGATGCACCCGACGCCCGGGGTGAAATTCGCAAATGAAAGGTTTTGCAGGAAGTCCAGTCCATCCGCGCCCTGCCCGTCGGGATCAATGATCCCGTTGCCGATGCCGGTCATGTTGGTCACTCCCGTCTGGCGTGGCGATTCGATGAACAGAAAGATGTTGTTGCTGCCGCAGATCATCGCCTGCTCAAAGCCGACGTACAGATTGAGCGCGTCGTTGTCCACGAACGCCCTGCCGAGGCTGGAAAAACTTCCCGGCAATGTCGGAATTGGGGCGCCGGTGAAATCGAAACTCTGGCCGTGGATGTTGCCGTCGCCGTCGTCCGACGGCTTGGATTCGAGGAGGGGCGAATGCCAGGCGGCCTCGTAAACCTGGGGCGGCGGCAGGGCGCGCTGGATGGTCATCGAATCGAACACGACGCCGTTGGTGTCCAGCGCTTCGAGCCGCAACGTGTCACCGCTGACAGTGACCTCTGTGCAGTGCAGCGCGCTCCAGTACTGCGCGTTGAGGGGGTCGCGCTCGGCCAGCAGATAAGGCTCGAAACCGCCTCCGCCGGTCACGACCACATGAACGCCACTCATCGGCGCGAAACGCTCGAAGGCGTGGTCGTGACCGTTCAGAATGAGCTGAACTCCGTATTGCCGGGCGATGGGAAGGAGCACTCGCTGTAAATCCAGGCGATCATAGACCCCGCCGTTCGAATCGAACCGGTGCGGGCCGCACGTGTTCACCGGAATGTGGAAAAAAAGTATTTTCCACGGTTTGGACGTGGTCGCCAGATCGTTGGTGAGCCAGCGGTATTGAGTCGTGCCGTTGTCCAGATAATAATTCGGATACAACGCGTCCTGGACCCGCATCGGAACAAATAGCGCGCAGAAATGTACGTCACCGTGGTCGAACGAATAGAAGTGCTCCGTGCCGGTGGCCGAATTCGTCGGCAGATAAAACGTCTCCAAAAAGTGGGAGTCACCGGAGTAAAGGTCGTGGTTACCGAAGACAAAAAAGTAGGGCGTTGATTTCATATGCGGTTGATACACGCTCAGGCACCTCAAATCCGCGCGGTTGGTCTCGAACGACGGATAGATCACGTCTCCAACATGCAGCACCAGGTCCGGCGCGGTTTCCCGGATCACCCGGGCGATCTGATATTGCCCGATCGTGTCCCCGCCGCTGTCTCCGAGAACGACAAATCGGACCGGTCCGCTGGTTTTCAGGGTATGAAACGATTCGACGGCACTGGTGACAGGCTCGCCACCGTCCGAGCTGGAGGCGCGATACGAATACACCGCGTCCGCCGAAACATTGGTCAACGTAACAACGTGCGTGATGACAAGGTTGGTATCGACCACGACGTTCCCCAGCGCACTGTTGGTTCCCCATTCCAGTTTCGTGTCCGCGGGCACCAGTGTTTTCCAGATAATCTGCGCGCGGTCGCTTGATACATTTTGCACGAACGGGCCACGCGTGAAATTGGCCACCAACTCAGCCGCCAACGCGGCCGACGGGTCCTGCATGGAGGAATTGTGCAGTTCAATGGCGAGGACGTTGTCGCCTGCGACAAGAAGATTGGTGAATGCGGTAAGATTCACCTCTTCGCCCCAGGTCCGACCTGCCGGCGCTGCCGGCGTGTCGAAAGAGACTGTCGTGCCTGGCGCGAAACCCCGGCGCGCAACTTCGGTACCGTTAAGATAAGCAACAAAGCCGTCGTCGTAGTCGATGCGCAAGAGGAGCCACTTAACGCTCGATGTATCGGACAGCGTAAACCGGTTTCGGAAGTAAGCCGCCAGATAGTGCGAAGGCATGTCGGACAAAAGGACATCAGGATCGTAGAGTTGACCAACGCCAAAGCTGCCGATGACCGCGGGCCAGGCTGAATCGTCGAAATCAAGCTGCCGCCAGGCGGCGGCCTGCGCGGAAGGCGCGTTGGTGCCTTTGAAGCAGCGCCAGGGATCACTGACGCGCACCAGCGCCGCTTCCTGGGCTGATGCGAAGAAGGTTGTGACAACCAGAATCGCCAGCCATCGGAACAACATTCTTCTACGCTACGTTGGTCGGGCTGCGAGTCAAACCTTGTTGGACTGCCCGTGAACAGGTTTTTTCGAGTCGATGTTCACCGGGGGCTCACGAGATTCCCATTTGACTCGCGGTGCAGGACGGGACGATTATTACGCCGATAATTGAACCCAGGATGAACTTATGAAAACAAAGGTTTCCCGTCGTTCCGCGCTCGCCAAAATGGCCGGAGGCGCCGCGGCCGCCGCCGTGACCGCCCGCCTCGCGCAGCGAATGGCCGCCGCGGATGCCGCTGCCGGCAATACCCTCAAGGGTCACATCAACCACTCCGTCTGCAAATGGTGCTATCCCAAGGTGAACCTCGAGGACCTTTGTGTCGCTGGCAAAGCGATGGGGCTGCAATCCATCGAGCTGCTCGGGCCGGAGGATTGGCCGACGTTGTTGAAGCACGGCCTCACGTGCGCCATGGCGAGCGGCGTGGATGGGATCACCTATGGGTTCAACCGCCTCGAACATCACGACGATCTGATCAACAAGTTTGGCGTTGCACTCCCGAAGGCGGTCAATGCTGGCTTGAAAAACTACATCTGCTTCTCCGGGAACCGTGGCGGGATGTCCGACGAGCAAGGCCTCGAAAACTGCGTCATCGGTCTCAAACGCCTCATGCCCCTCGCCGAGAAACACAGGATTGTGATCTGCATGGAACTGTTGAACAGCAAGGTCGATCACAAGGATTACATGTGCGACCACACGAAGTGGGGCGTCGAACTGGTGAAGCGCGTCGGTTCCGAATACTTCAGACTGCTCTACGACATCTATCACATGCAGATCATGGAAGGCGATGTCGTGCGCACGATTCGCGATCACCACCAATACATTGCCCACTACCATACGGGTGGCGTACCAGGACGCCACGAAATCGATGACACGCAGGAACTGAATTACCCGGTGGTGATGAAGGCGATTGTGGGGACAGGCTTCAAAGGCCACGTGGCCCAGGAATTCATTCCGGCGCGTCCGGATGTTCTGGCGTCCTTGAAACAAGGCGTGAACATCTGCGACGTTTGAAGTCCCGCTACCGTTTCAATCCCAGCCCGAGGACTTCGCGGCAAAAGCGAATGCTGCGCTCCAGTTCGGCTTTCTGGAATTTCTGTTCCGCCGCCAACGCATTCCTGCCCCCGGAAACCTTGAACGGGCGGCGAGCTGATCCGGCTCTCGCGAGCGCGAGGAATCCGGCGAACTCACGCGGCCGAACGTTCGGATACGCCGCCCAGAATTCATCCTTAAGAAAGGGAATCGGTATCGGCCGGCCAGATATGGTTTCCAACTGGACGGGTGCGTTGGGACAAAGTTCGGCGTAACGCCTGAAGTAGCGCTTCCAATCCACGAGTCCATCGCCCATCGCAGTCCATTGCAGTGTCGCCCCGTCCGCCGTTTCCCAAACGGCCGAATCGCGGATGCCGGTCGTCAACGCATGCGGGCCGAGCTGCTCAAGATTGCGCAAGGGGTCTTCCAATGCCCACGTCGCGTTGCCGGAATCCATGGTCGCGCCGACGAATTCGTGTCCGGCATTTTCGATCAGAGTGACCAGTTCCCGCGCCTGTAGGTCGCCGGCGTGATTCTCGACGGCAATCTTCACGCCCGCGTCGAGCGCGGAACCACGCACCCGCTTCAACACCTTGACCGTTTCCGCCATGCGCGTTTCGATTCCGCCGTCGCTCCGGCGGTCATCAGCGTGCCCCAACACACAACGCGCGACGGGTGAGCCGACCAGACGGGCAATTTGAATGGTTCGCCGCAACTGCTCCTCGGCTGTTCCGCCGCGCGGATTGAACAGCTTTGATCCCGGGCAGACGCTCAACATGCCCGCATGAATTTCCAGACCGAGGTCATCCGCCTTGCGCCGAAGATCGCCCAGGTAACGCGTGTCGCGGCGATCAAACACGCCGGGATCAGACAGTAAGATAGAGTCCAGGCCGAGCGACGCGGCGTATTCGATCAACTGCGGCGCCTTCCATCCGAGCGCGCGGATGGAGTAGTTGTCGAATCCGAGTTTGAGCCTTGCCGGCATTTGTCTCTTTGTTTCGGCGGCCGCGCTGCAGTTGGAAAACAATAATCCGGGCGACGTCTCGATTTGTTGACTTTTGGACGCGGCCCTCTTATCAGACCTTCGTGCCTTCTACAACCACGTTCCGCGGTCGCGTCGAATTTGGCGCACATTTCAGTCCGCGCGAACGCATCAGCCATGTCCTGTTCGATTTTGACGGCACACTCTCCCTGATTCGCGAGGGATGGGCGGAGGTCATGGTGGCGATGTTTCTGGAGATGCTGCCGCGATCGGCGGGCGAGACCGAGGATGATGTCCGCCGGCTCATGACCGAGGACATCATGCGTCTCAACGGCAAGCAAACGGTCTATCAAATGATTCAGTTTGCCGGACGGGTAAAGGAGCGCGGCGGGCAGGCGCGCGAGCCGCTCTGGTATAAAAACGAATACCTCCGGCGACTCGAGTTGCGCATCGCCGCGCGCATCGAGGGTCTGCGCAATGGATCGTTGAAACCTGACCATTTTCTGGTCTTCGGCGCCCGCGCGCTGCTCGAGAACCTGAGCCGGCGCGGACTTTCCCTTTACCTTGCCAGCGGCACGGACGAACCTTACGTCCACCGGGAAGCGGGTCTGCTGGACGTCGCGCGTTATTTCGGCCAACACATCTATGGCGCAGTGGATGACTACAAGACGTTCTCCAAAAGAAGAGTCATCGAGCGCATCCTGGTGGAAAACAAAATCTCCGGCGAACAACTGCTTGCCTTTGGCGACGGCTACGTCGAAATCCAAAACACGAAGGAAGCGGGCGGGCTTGCCATTGCCGTGGCGAGCGACGAGGCAAACAATGGCTCCGGAAACGTGGACGAGTGGAAGCGCGAGCGGCTGCTCGGGGTGGGCGCGGACGTGATTATCCCAGACTACCGCGACGGTGAAGCGCTTTTGGAAATGATTTTTCCCGGATGACACCGGATCTGGATTCTCATGCCGAATTATCCGACTCCTCTTGATCTCAAAAGACTGAAAGTCTATCCGCTGGCGGATCGCCGAAGCCAGAGTCGCCTGGAGGAAGTACTGATCGAGCCGGCGAATCCGGCCACGCCGTGTCCGGAAAACGCCTTGCGCCTGGTCCGCCATTGCGCACAAGGCATCAAGGCCGCGTTGAGCCGGAATTCCTCGGTGTTTCTGATCTACGGCGCGCACCTCATCAAAAACGGCGGCCAGTTGCTGCTGAACGGGATGATGGAACGCGGCTGGCTCACGCACCTCGCGACCAACGGCGCCGGCATCATCCACGATTGGGAGTTTTCGTTTCTCGGCCGCTCGACCGAAAGCGTTCGCGACAACGTGGCGACCGGCACGTTCGGCACCTGGGATGAAACGGGCCGCTACATTCATCTGGCGCTGCTTGCCGGCGGATTGAGTGGCGAAGGATTTGGTCGCGCGCTGGGAAGATTCATTTTTGAGGATGGCACGATGCTTCCCCCGATCGAGTCCCTCGAAAAACTGCTACGGGACGAGCCATCCCATCCGTTGGCGGCGGCGCGGGCGGATCTGTTGCTGGCGATGCGGGCGCACGGGCTGCCGGCGGGCCGGCATCTGGTGCCGCATCACTTCCGCAACGCCTGCGTTCTGGCGAACGCCTTCCGGCAGCAGATTCCCTTCACCGTTCATCCGGGCATCGGCTACGACATCATCTCGAACCATCCGATGTTCAACGGCGCGGTGCTTGGCCGCGCCGCGGAGGTCGATTTCCGATTGTTCGGTGCGGCGGTCGAAAAACTCGACGGGGGCGTTGTGCTTTCCATCGGCTCCGCCATCATGGGCCCGCAAGTGTTCGAGAAAAGTCTGAGTTGTGTGAACAATCTGCGCCTGCAGACCGGGCGGCCAATTGTTCGCGATCACACGATTTACGTCGTTGATCTGCAGGACGGCGGCAACTGGGATTGGACGAAGGGGGAACCTCCGAAAGACAACCCCGCCTACTACCTCCGCTTTTGCAAAAGCTTTTCGCGGATGGGCGGCGCGATGCACTACGTCCAGTGCGATAATGTTTCGTTCCTTCACCACCTGTTCCACGAACTTGGAAATCTGTGAACCCGGACCGTTTCCAGGAAATCGCCCAAAAATACAATTCCTTGCGCATCGCCGTGATCGGCGATTTCTGCCTCGACCGTTATTTGGAGATCGACCCAGCCAGACAGGAAATCTCCATCGAGACCGGCCTGCCCGTGCATAATGTCGTCAACGTCCGCAGCCAGCCGGGCGGCGCCGGAACGATTCTAAACAATCTGGTCGCGCTCGGGATCGGCCACATTTACCCTGTCGGTTATTGCGGCGAGGATGGTGAAGGGTTTGAACTCCAACGCGCGCTGCGGGAAAAATCCGGGGTATGCGCGGATTACTTTTTTCAAACGCCCTTCAGGCGCACTTTCACCTACTGCAAACCCCTGTTGATGCATTCAGGCAAACCGCCGGAGGAACTCAATCGCCTGGACAGCAAGAACTGGACGCCGACGCCGGCCCTGGTTCAAGGGCGGATCATGGACGCAGTTCTCAAGCTGGCGGATGTGAACGCGTTCATACTGCTCGACCAGGTGGACACGCCGGAGACAGGAGTGGTCACCCGAAGAGTGCTGGAGAGTGTCGATGCCGTCAGCAAAAAGCGGCCCGAACTGTTCGCCGTCGCTGACAGCCGCCGCGGGCTGCGCGATTTTCCGGCGCTAACGTTCAAAATGAACGCCGCTGAACTGTCGGCCCTCACCGGCTCCGAACAACACCCGCCGCTCGGCGAACTCAAAACGATCGCGGCGACACTGGCCCGGAAACAAGGCCGCGGCGTGTTCGTAACCCTGTCCGAGCGCGGCATCCTCGGCGCATCGCCAGATGGCTCCGTGGAGCATGTCCCATCGCTTCCCATTCGCGGTCCAATAGACATCGTTGGCGCCGGCGACGCGGTCACAGCCAGCCTGACCGCTGCCCTTGCCGCGGGCGCCACGATGCGCGAGGCCATGGAGATTGCGATGGCGGCGGCGTCCATCGTGATTCACCAACTCGGCACCACTGGGACGGCGACCGGCAGCCAGATTCATTCACTGCTGGCAGGCGCTCCCTTTTAATCGTTCAGCATTCGCACTTCACGCTGCGGGAAAGGGATCTCAATTTTGCGTTCACGAAAACGTTCGACAATGGCCTGATACAGTTCCGCCCGCGCCGGACCGAAATCGGGAAGACTGGTCCACGGCTTGATCGCAATGTTGATGGACGAATCAGCGAGCGTTGAGATGCCCACCGCCGGAGCGGGATCCTTGAGCACGCGAGGACTCTGTTGAAGAGTCGTGTTAATGATGGACACTGCCTCGTTCAGATCCGTGCGATAGGCAACTCCCACCACGAGATCGAGTTGGCGAATCGCCCCGTAATTGTGAAGAACCTCACCAACAATCTTCCGGTTTGGGATAACGACGCGCGAACGATCGGGGTGCGTCAACGTGGTCGAAAACAATTCAATCTGTTGCACCTGGCCTTCCACGCCGATCAGCGCGATGTACTCTCCAACCCGGAACGGCTTTGTAAAAATGATCAACAACCCGGCCACGAGACTGCCCAAAACCCCTTGCATCGCCAGACCGATGCCAACCCCGGCCACGCCGATCGCCCCGAGCACGGCAGTAACCTTGAATCCCAGCGTGTCGGCTGCCATCAGCGCGGCCAGAACCAGAATCAGTACACGGGTGATCCGGGTAATAAGCATCCGGATGGGAGGTTCCAACTGCTTTCGCTCCAGTCCGCGATCGACAAATCCTCCCACCCAACCGGCAACGATGTAACCCGCGACCATCATGATGAGCGCGCCCAACAGCGCCGGGCCGTGCAACAACACAAAATCAATGATTTTATCCTTCAAGGCGCCTGCTTGCTTTGCAGTGTTTGCCAGCGGATCGGATGTCTGGGCCGCCTGTGCTGCCTGAACCGCGAGCAGGGTTAAAACAAAGGGAAACAGTCTTCGGGTTGACATCTCGGAAGGATAACAGCACGAATCATCACGGCAAATCAGAAATGCGCGACGAATTGAAACCCGCACGGCATCCGGCATACGCTCCCGTTGTGCAGAGTAAACGTCTCTTGAATACCATTGTGTTGAGGTTGGCCCTCTGCCTGGCCACACTGGCACTTGTTTCGTCCTGCGCCACAAAACAACCGGAAGTTGACTCCCGTCGTTACGAGTTTTCGGAACCGCAGATGGGCCTGCCGTTCCATATCGTCTTGTATGCGCCTGATCAAGCGATTGCCCACGCGGCAGCCGGAGCCGCCTTCGACCGCATCCGGCAACTGAATGATATTCTCAGCGATTACGACACCGACAGTGAGTTGAGCCGTCTGTCGCAAACGTCCGGATCGGGAAAAGTCGTGCAGGTCAGCGATGATCTTTGGTTCGTCCTGCAACGCGCGCAGGAACTGGCCCGCCGCTCAGACGGCACCTTCGACGTGACGGTCGGGCCCGTGGTGAGCTTGTGGCGCAAGGCGCGGCGCGAAAAACAATTGCCCGACCCGTCCCGGCTTGCCGAGGCATTGAAAGCAGTCGGTTATGGCAAGCTCGTTCTCGACCCGCAGCGGCACACCGCGCAACTGCTCGTGCCTTACATGCGGCTGGATCTGGGCGGCATCGCCAAGGGCTACGCGCTCGATGAGGCGTTGAAAGTTCTGCGCCGGCGCGGCATCCGACGCGCGCTGGTTTCCGGCGGCGGGGACATGATGGCCGGGGATCCGCCACCGGGCAAGAAAGGCTGGCGCATCGAGCTGGCGCCGCTCGATGTCACCAATGCGCCGCCGGCGCAATTTGTGTCATTGGCCAATGCCGCGCTGGCCACGTCAGGCGACACGTTTCAACGCCTGGAAATCGACGGTAAACGCTTTTCGCACCTCATCGATCCTCGCACCGGGATCGGCCTCACGGACCACGGCCTTGTGACTGTCATCGCTTCCGATTGCCTTACCGCCGACAGCCTCACCAAGCCGGTCAGCGTGCTTGGCCCCGCGAAGGGATTACGTCTCATCGAGCAAACGAAAGGCGCGACGGCGCGTGTCGTCCGGATGCCGGACGAGAGGATCGAGGTAACCGAGTCCAGCCGGTTCAAGGAGTTCTACGAGACTCCGTAATCCGTGCCGGAACTCCACTCACCTGACAAAAAGCAAAACCCGCGCCTCGTTGGAGGCGCGGGTTTGAAAGACGGCGGTTGCAAAGCCGCTCAAATCACGCGCGTCTTGCCCGGCACCGCGTGATCATACCAGCCGTCAGGCCGCGGCTTTGTGGGTGTCTCGGCATCGAAGGCGAAACTCTTGGGCATGACGCTGATGTTCGAATTGATCGCCTCGTCCCAGGTGATTTCCTTGCCGCTATAGGTCGCCATGCGACCGAAGATGGCGGTCATCGTGCTTTTGGCGCCGCGTTCCGCTTCGTTGTACGGTTTGTTATTGCGAATCGCGTCTTGCAACGGGTAATGCTCGAGCTGCCATCCATCATTCGATTCGCCCGGCTCGGCGCGGCGTCGCCAGGCATTGGCGCCAGTAATTCTGAACCCACTTATGTCGCAATTTCCTTTTGTGCCAATCGCGTGCTCCGAGACACTGTCCCAGCAGCCGTTTTGGTGGCGGCACTGGCTGAACACGCGTGAACCGTCCGCGTATTCGAACTCGACTGCGTGATGGTCGAAGATCTCGCCATAATCCGGCCCTTTTCGCGTTTCCACCCCTCCCATTCCCCAGGCGCGAACGGGATATCCGTTCTTGACCCAATTAGCCACGTCAAGGTTGTGGATGTGCTGTTCAACGATATGGTCGCCACAAATCCAGACAAAATAATACCAATTGCGCATCTGATATTCCATTTCAGTCAGTTTGCGCCCATATTTCTTCTCCAATTCAGCGCGCGGATGAACCCATGGTGTCGTGCCGTTCCAGTAAACGCGCATGGCAACGATGTCGCCGATTGCACCGTCGTGCAGACGTTTGACCGTATCGAGGTAATCGGGCTGATGGCGCCGTTGCAAGCCTACGCCCACCTTCAGATTCTTCTTCTTCGCCTCCTCGGCTGCCGCGAGTACACGCCGCACCCCGGTGGCGTCTGTCGCAACCGGCTTTTCCATAAAAACATTCTTGCCCTGCTTGACGGCTTCTTCGAAGTGGATTGGACGGAAGCCCGGAGGTGTGGCGAGGATCACCAAATCGGCAACCGCAATGGCCTGTTTGTAGGCATCGAATCCAACAAACTTGTGATCATCGGCGACGACAACCGTGTCCGGGTGTTCGCGCTTCAGATTCTTTAAGCTCTGATCCAATTGATCCTGGAATGCATCTCCCATCGCGACAAGCTGGACGCCTTTGCCACCCGCGTTAAGCGCCTGGTTGGCCGCCCCGGACCCTCGGCCGCCGCAGCCGATCAGGGCGATTTTGAGCGTGTCGCTGCCGGCGGCGTACGCGCTGCGCTCGATGGAGAGGCTCCCGAGCAGGGCGCCGCCCGCGACGGCAGTGGAAGTTTTCTTGAGGAAATCCCGGCGCGAGGATTGCGCGGGTGAGTTGGGGTTGTTCAGTTCATTCATGGTTTCGTCGTGGTTTAAGCCGGTCATTTGACGCCAACTTTTTCACGGCCATTCAAGCGCCGCAAACGGGTTGGAACATCAGGAAGTTAATCTCCTTCCATATCCGATGTCCAACATTTCTGCGAGCCGGGCCGACCGTGAACCGTTTCAGGGCTGCTCTTTTTCCACGCCGCTGTTCCAGTACTTGACCATCTCCGCAGGCGGCGGCACTTTCAAGGGTCGCACGATGCGGAAGCCGAGGAACTGCGCGTCTGTATGATACCAGATGCTCTTGGGCAGTTGCGGGTCCTGCATCTTCCATGACTTGTCCGAACCACGGCGCG
This sequence comes from Candidatus Angelobacter sp., assembly GCA_035607015.1. Lineage (NCBI taxonomy): Bacteria > Pseudomonadati > Acidobacteriota > Terriglobia > Candidatus Angelobacter > Candidatus Angelobacter sp. The sequence goes on from DATNDF010000426.1 coordinate 14,443, forward strand.
CAGCGCTGCGAAGTTTGTCGGGCGAATCGTCCCACGAACCACCGCGCACAACCTCGGGATAAGGCTTCGTCGCCCTTATCCAGGGATCAACCGCCTCGCCTCCGCCGGGCCGACCGTAATCCGGCTCGTATTGATCCAGGTACCATTCGGCCACGTTGCCGTG
>DATNDF010000427.1 GCA_035607015.1 Candidatus Angelobacter sp.
CACTCTGCCGTGTGCAACACAGACCTCCGAGATGTGCGGCGCATAGATGATGAGTTCACCGCCGTCGGCAAGCACCGGCTCGAGTTTATACATCGCTTTGCCGCCGGTCCAGAGTTCATCGTACATTTGGGGCGCGCAGGACAGAATCATGTGGAACGGTTTTTTCCGGTAAAGGACGTGACGCCGCCGCGACAGGTCGCTCGCGGCATCCCAGGCGATTTCTGGCGTCCCCGTGAAAAGCCCGACCAGCCCTTTCCCTTCGACCACCATGCAGAAGCAGAGTTTCGGCACGCTCACCATTGAACCCGCGTGATCCACCACGCGCCGAACGGGGGTCCATTTATTGCCGATGATCTTCGGAGTCGTGATGACGGCGCCGAGCCAGTGGAAAAAATTCAGAATATCCGGCCCGGCCACGCCAGGGAAAAGATATTTGTTACCGCCGGAAAAGCCGACAACTTCGTGTGGAAACACCGGACCAATGATGATGATCTGATCGTAGTCAAACACCATTCGGTTCACGTCCACCGGCACGTCGATCGCGAACAGTCCGTTCGACATCTTTCCGATTTCGTCCGCATTGATGATACCGATGCGCTTGAGCGCGGACGGGTCATTCCAGGCGTGATTGAAGAAACGGACCCGCCGATAGACCGCCTCGCGCTCGGCTTCCGAGATTTCCAGACGCTGGCAGATTGCCTTTTCGTTCATCGGCTGGTGAGTGCCAAGCGCGATGAGAACGTCGAACGCACGCGTCGTTCCGGCAATCTGTTGAAACAAGGTTCGAAACAACAAACCGACCGGTGCGGTGCGAGTGCCGTCAGGCACAATGAGCAGCACATTTTTGTCCCGGTAATCTTCGGTCGCACACGTCTGAGCAACCACCTCCGCGACCTGATCGCGGGTCAATGTCCCGTTGGCCGCTGTTATTGAAATGGGTGACATCGTCGTATTGCCGCGTTGATCTTATATTGTAAGGCACAGAAAACCGCCATCCACTCGCAAATCCGAGCCGGTCACAAATCCGCTCGCTCGCGGACTCGCGAGATAAACGGCAGCCCCGATCAATTCCCGCGCCTCGCCGAACCGGCCCATGGGCGTGTGGCTCATAATTGCTCTGGTCCGGTCGGTCGGCGTGCCGTCGGAGTTGAACAATACCCGGCGGTTTTGCTCGGCCGGAAAAAAGCCGGGGGTAATGGAATTGACGCGTACGCCTTTGGCGCCCCATTCACGCGCAAGAAACTCCGTCAAACTCAGCACCGCGGCCTTCGCCGCCGAGTACGCGACGACGCGCGAAAGCGGAATGTGGGCCGAAACACTGGCGATGTTGATGATGCTGCCCTTCCCGCGGGCAATCATCCCCGCACCAAACTCCTGGCACGGCAACAATACTCCGCCGACCAGGTTCAGGTCGAAGTTGGCCCGCCAGTCTTCCAGGGTGACCTGTTCAAAACTACGGTCCGGGCCGACGGTAACCTTCGGATCGTTTCCACCCGCGGCATTCACAAGGATCGTCGGCGCACCGAGCATCTTTTCCACCCTCTGGTTGGCTGCCCGCAAACTGTCCCGCGACATCGCCTCAATCGAAATAAATTCCGCGTGTCCGCCCTCCTTTCTGATCCTCTCCACTCTCCCGTGGCCGCGTTCCGCGTTGCGTCCGGCGACCGCAACCTGTGCCCCGGCCTGCGCCAGACCTTCGGCGATGGCCCCGCCCAACAGACCGGTGGCTCCGATGACCACCGCAACTTCACCACTGAGATCAAAGAGGTTCATGTTGTGGTGCCGATTGTGTGCGATTGCGGAAACGCGGTGAAGGGAAAAATAAGGCCCTCCACTTTTGGTATTAATGAGATCCGAGCGGCTTCGTGAGCGAATTCGCCGCTAGCCACGCGCGATTCGATGCGATAGCCTTTGTCCATGGTTTCGCTGCCCAAACCTGAAGTCATTCTGACCCACGAAAGCGATTTGGACGGCCTGCTGTCGGGCCTCCTGCTCCGTCGGTTGGCGCGCGCACTGTTCGACGTTGATGTGCCGTTGCAGGCGTATCACAACCACAATTGGCGTCAGCGCAGCCTCGCTGAAAAATCTGCCTGGGTGTGTGATCTCACGTTCGAGCCGCGGCTGGACAAACCAAACTGGGTCATCATCGACCATCATACGACTGAATTCGCCCCAAAAAATGCACAATTGGTCCACGCGGTGGACAAGTCCGCCGGATTGCTTTGTTATGAACTCTGCCAGCAGCACGAGCTGGGGACGGCGAAACTTGACCGCTTGGTCCATTTGAACAACGTCGCCGACCTCTTTCTTGAAGACGACCCGGACTTCCTCCTCGCGAACGACTACGCGAACCTGGTGAAAACCTACCAGTTCTGGAATCTCGAGACCTTGATCCAGGGCGATCTCGAAAGACTGCTCGACCATCCCCTGCTGAAAGTGATGGAGGTAAAACGACGCATCGAAGACCCCCTTGGCTTTGCCTGGAGCAAGTCCAACATTACCGAGTTGAGCCCCGTTGTCGGCCTCGTCAACACCATCGTTGGCAACACCAACCAGATCGTGCATCAACTGCTCGAACAGCGGGCCGCGCCGTTCCCCGTGCTGATCACGTTGTTTCGGCGCGGCAATGGAATGATTCTGGCGAGCTTGCGCAGCCGCAACGGTGAGGCGCTGAAGGTCGCAGAGAAGCTTCAGGGCGGCGGCCACGCCAACGCCAGCGGCGCCACCCTGCCGCGCTCAATCCAGAATATTCCCGATGCGATCGCGTACCTGCGGCAGGTCCTAAATCCGGGGCATGTCAAAGGCTCGCCGTTGAATAATCTCGAAAGCCTGTTCGACGCCATTGAGATGGCGAAGAAGTAACGCTGCTTTTCAAAGTTGCTCCACCCTCGGGCTGTCCATTAGCATTGCGCGCCATATGTCTGAAAGCTTTTCCGCGTCAGATCCTGCACCCGAGCCGGTCGGTTTTTCTCCACGCGCGGATGGCCGGCGTGTCGAACAATTGCGTCCTATCAGGTTTCAGAATCACATCGCACCGTACGCAACCGGTTCGACGCTGATTGAGTGGGGCAACACCCGCGTGATCTGCGGCGTCACTGTTGAGGAAACCGTTCCGAAGTGGATGAAGGAACAAAACGTCTCCGGGGGATGGATCACGGCGGAGTATTCCATGCTCCCTTACTCCACCCAGCAACGCAAACAACGCGACATTACCCGGGGTAAAATCGACGGTCGCTCGCAGGAAATCCAGCGGCTGATCGGCCGGGCGATGCGTGCCGCCGTGGACCTGGAAAAGCTCGGCCCACGCACGATTTGGGTGGATTGCGACGTGCTTCAAGCTGACGGAGGGACGCGAACCGCGGCCATTACCGGCAGTTACGTCGCGCTTTCGCTCGCCGTCAGCAAACTTTTGGTTGCCCAAAAACTGAAAGTGACTCCTCTACTGAAAGCCGTCGCGGCGGTCAGCGTTGGGATCGTCCATCGGCAGGTATTGCTTGACCTTTGCTATGTTGAAGACGCGGCGGCGGAAGTTGACATGAATATCGTCATGACCGAGGCCGGTGAATTCATAGAACTGCAAGGCAGCGGCGAGGAGGCCACATTTGACGAAAGCCAGCTCGGCCACCTGTTGAGTCTGGGCAGAGCCGGTATTCAACAACTGTTCAAAGCCCAGCGAAAGGCTCTCGATACCATCGCGACCGCCGAGTGACGGGCCCGACCGATTTTGAACGGTGCCTTATCCATTCATTCAGCAAATCTCTGTTACGACGGCTCCGGAGTCGGAGGAAGCTGTCGCCGCGTTGCTCGAAGGTTTATTTGGGGAACGCCCATCCGTGCATTCTGATCCACGAACCCGTAAGTTTACGGTTTCGGTGTACCTGACAAGATTTCCCTGTCGGCGTGCTGAAGCCCACGCACGCCTGCGGGCCGGCCTGAAGCGAATCCGCGGTTGTGGCTTGCGTACAGGCGTCGCTCGCGTTGCCTTCCGCCGGGTTCGTTCCGAAGACTGGGCGGAATCCTGGAAGAAACATTTCAAACCGCTCGAAATTGGCCGGGCACTGCTGATCAGGCCGACGTGGAGCCATCGTCGTCCGCGATCAAACCAAGCTGTCGTTGTGCTTGACCCCGGCCTTAGCTTTGGCACGGGGCAACATCCGACGACGATTTTCTGTCTCGAACAACTCGTTACTCGACGACGGCCCGCAGATCCGCAATCCTTTCTCGACATGGGCACAGGCTCCGGAATCCTCGCGATCGCGGCAGCGAAACTTGGCTACCACCCGGTTCACGCGTTCGACCACGATCCGACCGCAATCCGGGTTGCGAATGCCAACGCCCTGCAGAACCACGCCGAAGGACTCATTCGTTTCAATCACAAAGACTTGAGCCGGATGCCAGCCCACGCCCACCGTAAGTTTCATCTGATCTGTGCAAACCTCGTTTGCGACCTTTTGATCGAACAGTCAAAGCGCATTCTGTCGTTTCTCGAACCCAACGGCATACTTGTGCTCGCCGGCACAGTTGTGGACCAGTTCCCGGAAGTGGCAAGCGTCTATAAGGCTGGTGGCTTGAAGCTGCTCGAAATAAGAACGACAAAGGAATGGCAGTCGGCAGCATTTACCCCCAGGTGAGGGAACATCGCCAAGGCAGTAAGGAGAGCGGCCAACTATCTTCACACACGCTGGGCAGAATGTAGACCGCACCGTTGAACGTTTGACGATCGCGGGCGTCAGATTAAGTTGAAGCAACTTCAGTAACCGTGATGGCAGCGTTATTAAGAGCAAACGGAGAAGGCAGGGGCGCTGGCATTGTTTTCGCTCGAAGCAGTTTCGAGAAAGACGAACAAAGGATCCAAACCATGACGAAGACACTCGAAGTCCTCTCGGACGTGATTCGCAACAACAAACATCCATTCCGCCAAGTGGATGATCGTCCGGATAAGTCGAAAAAACATCGTTACGAGCGTCGTAAGATAAAGGAATGTCTCAAATTAGGTGATTGGGATTCCGAGACACAAGGCTCAACTTCTTAAGCGAAAAGCCACCAACCCAGACTCAAACTACGCCTCATGCGATGGCGTGCGGAGATAATGTTCTCAAGAGGAACCTCGTCACAGCCAATACGAGGCCCTTCATCAACCCTGGCGGCTCTAAGCCCCGCGCAAAGGGAATCGTTTTCCAGGTGTAATCGATAGTCTGGCGCCGGGACCACCGGTTGCGGCCCACATGAACTCGTGATGCGGTCAAAATGGTCGTTCCGGCGTGTTTTCGTGCCAACGGACGTCCCCGGTGGGCTGCACCCTTTCCGCGCCATTGCCGTAGCCGTGGCCCGTTGCTTCAAATCCGCCTATCAGGGCGGAAACTGCGACTCCGGCGATCAGCGCCAAAGATAGTTTGCCACGGTCGTGAGCGTGAAACTGCAATTCCGGCAGCAAGTCGCTCGTGGCGATGCTCAAAAAGGTGCCTGCCGTGAACGCCAGCACCGCTCCGAGGAGGTGCGGTGCTGTCCGCGAAAACTGTTCGGCACCCAGATAAAACAGGAGTATCCCAACAGGGTTGGCAAGAGCGAAAAGACCGTTGATCCAGTGACGCAGAGCCCTCGGCGCCCCGCTCACGGCCAGCAACATGCCAACAGCCAGCGCGTCAAATGGCTTGTGGAGAAAAATTACCAGAAAGGTTCCAAGACCGAGCAGACCGTGTGTGTGCCCCGCGTACTTGTCGAGTTCCACGCTCGCAGCAAGTGCAACGCCATCCAGCAACGTGTGAAGTGTCAGTCCCGCGGCCGCCCCCACCCATGACAGGTGCCGCGCCGATTTATCCGCCAGTGTCTGTTCACAGTCAGCCGTTCCGTATTGATCACCGACTGAGACCGCTCCCTCATTGTGCCGATGCGTCTCTGGGGCTTCTTCAGGTACGTCATGATGATGAAAATGGAGGTAGCGCTGCGCGAAAAACATGCTGAGGAATCCCCCCATCAACCAGCCCATCGTCGAATCGGCAGAGCGAAGTTGTTCCCAGGCATGTGGTGCCAGGTGCAGGATTGCCACACCCAACATCAAACCTGCGACGAAACTTGTTGCGATCTGGATGCGTGTGTGTGTCAGGCGCACCAGCAGTGGCAACCACCCTCCCGCCAGCGACGCCAGCAGAATCAAAGTGCAGTAACCGGTTAGGAGAATCAAGGATGCCGCATGGCCACCTGAATTATTCACGCTCGAACTGATCCGCGGCGCACATGCATTTTCCACCACCGAAGGTTCATTCAGCCGCGAAATGCTCCGGCGCGCCCCTTCAGCCGAAGGGAAAACCGCCTACTTCATCAACAGCATCTGTCGGGCGCGCTTAATGGCACGGTTTAATCGCCGCTGGTAGTGTGCCGGAAGTCCCGTGTACTTGCGAGGAAGAATGCGACCCGCATCGGTAACGAACTGTCTGAGCAAGTTGACATTTTTGTAATCGAGCGCGTCCGCCGTGAAATCGATTTTCGGCTTGGGCCGGGGAGTGCGGATCTCCGACGCCCCTCTCCCGCGTGATCCCCGAGTGGGTTTGTCCGTGTGGGTCTTGCGTGGCATATTTGGCTATTTGATTTCCCGGTGAAGCGTATGGCGTCGGAGAAAAGGATTGTACTTTCTGAGTTCCACCTTTTCCGTCTTCAACTTCTTGTTGCGGCTGGTAAGATAGCGAGAGGGCGGTTTTCCTTCCTTCCGCGCCTCGGTGCATTCAAGCGTTACGATTTCTCTCGGCATGAGCTACTCTTTCTCCTTGGCGGGCTTTTCCTCGACTTCATCATCTTCCTCGACTTCCGAGGCGCCGGCTGAATCCACAGAACCCAGCGCACCAAGGCGTCGCTGCCGCAAGGCTCCGTCCTTCTCAAGCTGCGCCTGTGCCTCAACCGTGAACCGCGTCCAGGGGATCGCGTCCAGCCTCGCCTTGGGGATCGCTTTGCCCGTCAATTCGCACACGCCGTAAGTATTTTTTTCGATTCGTTTGAGAGCCTCTTCGATTTCGTAAACCGCATCCTGATCAGAAGAGAGCAGGCTGAGTGCGAAATCCCGGTCAAAATTGTCGGTGCCGGAGTCGGCCATGTGCAGGCTGTAGCCGGGCATTTCCTCGGCCGATTCCTTGGCCAGCCCGCTCATCTGACTCTGAAGCCGTTCGCGAAGTTCCAGCAGCGTGTTGTAATACTTGATCCACTCGGGTTTGATCTTCACGGTCCCGTTGCCGGGATTGCGTCTGGAAGCGGCGGCAGCCCTGCCCAGTATGGCTGCAGCCGTGGCTGAACCCAGTTCTTTGCCTGCCGATTTTCCGGCCGCCCTTTTTATGGTCTTTTTCTTCGTTGTCACAGTCAGTCAGTGCGTCTCAACGGGGGAAATCCCGTTAGCCTCGCCGCGTCAGCCGAAAGCCAGCACGTCGAGGGCGCGTGAATGTAGCAAAGGAAATTAAAAGCGCCACAAAAATTTTCAGTTGATTTAATAGTGAAAATCCCGCGCCTTCAAACCGGCCGACGACGTATCGTCCTCCTTCCGTCGCTCCCCGCCCTACCCCTTTTCAATACAGGCATAAGCGTTGTGATTGTGAATACTCTCGAAGTTTTCCGCCTCCGCCTTGTACCATGTCACATCTGGATGAGCGTTGAGTTTGAGCGCAACGTTGCGGACCAGATCCTCGACAAACACGGGGTTTTCATAGGCCCGCTCCGTCACCGCCTTTTCGTCCTGCCGCTTTAACAATGAGTACAACTCGCTGCTCGCCGAGCCTTCGATGATGGATATCAAATCCTCGATCCAGATGGCCCGCTTCGAACGAATCTGCACGGTCACCAGGCCGCGTTGATTGTGCGCTCCGAACCGCGCGATGGCCTTGGAGCAAGGACATAGGGTTGTGACGCCCACCCGCACGGTCAGCACGAAATCGATTTCCCTGCCGCAGGCTGTCGCATCGAACCGTGCCGTGTAATCCATCACTCCTTCCCGCCCGGACTCCGGCGCCTTCTTGACCAGAAAAAACGGAAATTCCATCTCCAGGTGCGCAGTGGCTGCCTTCAGTTTTTCCTGCATCGCGTAGAGGATGTCGGTAATGTTTTCGACGTGGACCACGCTCCCGTGCGCGTGGAGCACCTCAATGAACCGGCTCATGTGCGTTCCTTTGAATTCCTTGGGGAGATCGACGTACATGCCGATCGTGGCAATTGTGTTTTGCAAACTGCGTGCCTTGTCGCGGACCTGAATCGGAAATCGCATCCCACGAACGCCGACTTTGTCAATGCGCAGTTCGCGATAGTCGCGTTCGCTTTGCTTGTCGTGAAGTTTGGCCCGCGGTTTGCCTTCCAGACCCATCGCGCGAACCGGCGCATCACTCTCGTTGTTTCTAAACATGGCTGAAACGTAACAATGTTGGGAAGTTTTGCAAAAAATTTTCCACAATTGAAGATTCACAAAACCGGTCGATGACCGGCATGCCACGGAAGCGACGGGCCGGTGTCCTTCTGACTGGCTGCTTTGGCCAGTAGT
>DATNDF010000428.1 GCA_035607015.1 Candidatus Angelobacter sp.
GTTCTCGCGCGGACTCGTGGTGACAACAGGACCGGTCCCAAACCAAAGCCAGACCAAAAGAACCTGCATGAAAAAAACATCCCGGTTTGCCTTCGCGGTTGCGTTGTGCGCGCTCGCCGGCTGTGTGCAGATGTCGCTCAATCCCCTTTACACGGAAAAGGACCTGGCGTTCGATCCGGCATTGCTCGGCACCTGGCAAGGTGTGTGGCGCGGTGGAATTTTTACCAATGATACCAACGGAATATTGACCACATGGAATTTCACCAAAGGAGACGGCGACAAGGAATACAAGCTGTTCTTCACGGATGAGGAGGGCAAGACGGCGCAATTCTTCGTGCGGCGACTGAAACTCGGCGAGGCGTTGTTTCTCGATTTCCTTCCCGCCGATCCGGACGACCTCGAAACAAATCGGAGCTTCTATTACGATCGCCACTTTATTCCGATGCATTCTTTCGCGAGGCTTTTGTCGGTTGAATCAGGCCTGCAAGTGTCGCTCTTTAGCGGAGCGTGGCTCGAGGAACTCCTCAACAAAGATCCTGCCGCGATCCGGCACGAGCGACTTGATCAAGAGCGGGCCGGTTTGATCATCCTGACCGCAACCACCAAGGAACTGCAATCCTTCGTTCTCAAACACCTCGACGACAAAGACGCGTTCCTCCAACCAATTAACTTGAAACGCAAGCAGGCCGGACCCAAAAAGGAGTGATGGATTTGCAAGAGCCTTGCTCGAACGCAATGCGGTGGGTGGCGATCGCCCGGCGAAGCCTGATCGTCTCCGCCCTGGTGTGCGCGCTGGGGTCTGGTTGTTCTTTTCGGAAAATGGCGGTGAGCAAACTCGGCGACGCGCTCGCCTCCGGTGGGACAACGTTCGCTTCGGATGACGACCCCGAACTGGTCAAAGCGGCCGTGCCGTTCAGTTTGAAACTGATGGAAAGCCTGCTTGTCGAAAGCCCGAAGCACGCAGGATTGCTGTTTGCCGCCACGAGCGGCTTCACGCAATACGCGTATGCCTTCGTGCAGCAGGACGCCGACGAGATGGAAGACAAGGATCTCGCGGCCGCCAACGCCCTGCGCGCGCGTGCCCGCAGGCTCTATCTGCGAGCGCGCAATTACGGCCTGCGCGGCCTCGAAGCGAGGCACCGAGATTTTGCAAAGGCGCTGCGGGACAATCCGAAGAAAGCCGTGGCGGTGACAAAACCCGGCGATGTGCCGCTGCTCTACTGGACCGCTGTTTCCTGGGCAGCGGCGATCTCGAACTCCAAGGACGATCCGGATTTAATTGCCGACGTGCCGGTCGTGGAGGCAATGATTGATCGCGCGCTGGAATTGAACGAGAGCTACGATCATGGCGCCATTCATTCGTTTCTGATCGCCTATGAGATGAGCCGCCAAGGCACGGCGGGCCGACCGGAGGATCGCGCGCGGAAACATTTTGCGCGGGCTTTGGAATTGTCGGGTGGACAACTGGCCGGACCGTTTGTGTCGCTGGCGGAGTCGGTCTCCGTGCAAAAGCAAAATGTCGCCGAGTTCAAGGAACTGCTCAACCGCGCCCTGGCGGTCAATGCCGATGCCAGGCCGGAGTGGCGCCTGGTCAATCTGGTGATGCAACGCCGCGCGCGCTGGTTGTTGTCGCGAACGGACGACTTGTTTCTGATGTCGGACAAGAAAGAATAGGCGCAATGAATCGCATGAGAAAAAAATTCAACCGTTTCCCGCCGGTCTGGCTGTTGGCGCTGGGAATCCTCTTGCGGCTCGCGCCTTCCGCGCCTGCCGCCGACAAGCCTCTCAACATCCGCCTTGGAACACTTGCGCCGCGCGGCACCTCGTATCACAAGAGCCTCCTGGCGATGGGCGAAAAATGGCGCCAGGCCTCGAATGGCGCGGTGAAGCTCACCATTTTTCCCGACGGCACACAAGGCGGTGAGGCGGACATGGTCGGACTGATGCAAACGGGCAATCTCGACGCGGGTTTGCTCACAGCGGTGGGACTTTCCGAAATCGAGCCTTCGGTCACCGCGTTGCAAAGCATGCCGATGGCCTTCCGCACGCTTGAGGAGGTGGATTATGTCGGCGAGAAGCTTCGCCCGCAACTCGAGCAGCGCCTGCTGTCCAAGGGCTACGTGGTGCTCTTCTGGTCCGATTCCGGCTGGGTCCGCTTTTTCACCAAATCGCCCGTCACTCATCCGGACGATTTGCGTAAACTTAAAATCTTCACCTGGGCCGGCAACCCGCACGAAGCCGACATCTGGAAGTCGGGCGGTTTCAATCCCATTTCGCTCGAAACCGCGGCCATCCCGCAAGCCCTGCTGTCGGGCAGTGTCGGGGCCGTTCCCATGCCGCCGTTCTTCGCGCTCGCCGGGCAGTTGGACGCCCAGGCGAAATACATGCTTGAAGTGAACTGGGCGCCGCTGGTGGGTGCGGCGGTCGTGCGGAAGAAGACCTGGGACCGCGTTCCTGCCGACGCCCGCGACTCCATGCTGAAGATTGCCGCCGGAATCGGCCGCGACGTGAAGGTCGCCGGCCGCGCGGAAAGTGAATCGTCCGTGGCCGCCATGGAAAAGCGGGGATTGGTGGTGCAAAAAGTCACGCCGGAAGTCGAGGCGGAATGGCGCGCGATGGCGGACCGGGTCAGCGACAAAATCCGGGGCAAGGTCGTCCCGGCGGAAATGTTCGACGAGGCGCAGAAGCTGTTGAGTGAATATCGCGCGAGCAAGGGTGTGAAGTGATGCCACAAATCAACCCGCGCCGCCGCGTGTTCCGATGCTCATGAATCCTGACGCGGCAGCCAGTCACGGACTCCTGCGCCCGATTGACCCCGGCCTGCCTGCATGGCGGCGCTTTTATCTGCAGGGAGAGAATCTGCTCATCGTCGGCGCGCTCATGGCGATGATGCTTTTGCCCGTGACCGAGATCATTCTGCGCCTCCTTTTCAACACCGGCATCTCGGGTTCGAGCGCGATCGTTCAACACTTGACGCTCATCGTCGGCATGTTGGGCGGCGCCATTGCCGCGCGCGAGGGCCGGCTGCTCGCCCTGTCGCCGGCTCAAACGCTGCTGACGGGCCGCGCCAAGGAAGCCGCGGCGATGTTTGGCAGCGGGTTCGCCGCGGCGATCTGCGTGTTTCTTTGCGCCGCGAGCTGGAAGTACGTCATGGACATGAAACCGCTCGGGAAGATGCTCGTTTACGGCATTCCGGTCTGGGTCATCCAGCTTTTCCTGCCTCTGGGCTTTGGTGTCGTGGCCTTGCGGCTCGTCTGGCACACGTCCGGACGCTGGAGCCGTCGCGCGATCACCTTCGCATTTGCAGCCACTCTTGTGGGTTTTGTCGTCTGGTCGCCTCTCTCCGCCGACCGTTTGATGGGCCCGGCGCTCGCCGCGCTGGTTATCGCAACGCTTTTTGGCGCTCCCGTGTTCGCCGCGCTCGGCGGCGCTGCGTTGATACTTTTCTGGGGACACGACCTGCCCGTGGAGTCGGTGCCGCTCAAGCACTACAGCCTCACCACAAATGACATGCTGCCGAGTATTCCGATCTTCACCCTGGCCGGCTACTTTCTCGCCGAAGGCGGCGCCTCGAAGCGACTGGTGCGGGTGTTTCAGGCGCTGGCGGGAAGGTTCCGCGGAGGTCCGGCGATTGTGACCGCGCTGGTCTGCGCGTTTTTCACCTCGTTCACAGGCGCATCAGGCGTGACGATCCTCGCGCTTGGCGGTGTGCTGATGCCCGTGCTGCTCGCGGCGCGTTACTCGGAGCGGTCGGCGCTGGGACTGCTCACGGGCGCCGGTTCACTGGGCATGTTGTTCCCGCCCTGCCTGCCGCTGATCCTTTACACCATCGTCGCCAACCACAGCGCGCGAGCCAATCTGACGATCAAGGAAATGTTCCTGGGCGGAATCGGGCCGGGAATCCTGCTGGTCATCATGACGGCGTGGTGGGGTGTCCGCCAGGGTCCAAAGATTTCCGCGGCACGGGGGTCTTTTGACTGGGTCGAAGCCCGCGCCGCCGTCTGGGCCGCGAAATGGGAATTGCTCATCCCCGTCGTCGCGCTGGGGGCTTTGTTCAGCGTGCCCACGACGGTTGCCGCGGCGGCCGTGACCGCGACCTACACCTTTCTCGTGGCCGTCGTCGTTCAACGCGACCTTCACCTCGTGCGCGATCTGCCCCGTGTGGTGACCGAATGCGGACTTCTGGTCGGCGGCGTGCTGCTGATTCTCGGTGTAGCGCTCGGGTTCACTCACTACCTCATTGACGCGCAAATTCCCGTCCGTGCCGCCGAATGGGCCACGCACACGATTCAATCGCGCTGGATTTTCCTTCTCGCGATGAACCTCGTGCTGCTGTTCGTTGGCGGTCTGATTGAAATCTACGCCGCCATCGTGGTTGTCGTGCCTCTTTTGGTGCCGATCGGCACGGCGTTCGGAATCGATCCCGTGCATCTTGGGATCATTTTCCTCGCGAACATGGAGCTGGGCTTCCTGGCGCCGCCAGTGGGACTGAACCTGCTACTGTCGTCCTACCGCTTCAACAAGCCGGTCCTCGAAGTCATGCGCGCCGTCGTCCCCATGCTCATGGTGCTGCTTGTCGGGGTGCTGCTCATCACTTATTTTCCGCCGCTCACAACGTTCCTGCCCGGCCTGTTCAAATAAAAACCCGCACCAAGGAAAACCCATGCAATCCACGGACCGAATCGTTCAGTTGGTGATCAGTGTTTTTCTCATCGTCGGCGTTTACCAGTTTTATTTCTGGTGCCAGCGCAATTACGTGGCGCGGCCGCGCGAACTGAAGCTGGCGATTGACGAGGCGATCCCTTACCGCCCGCGCTGGGTCTGGGTTTACAGCTTTCTCTACTACCCGG
>DATNDF010000429.1 GCA_035607015.1 Candidatus Angelobacter sp.
GAGCACCTATCATCTGAAAGGCGTCGGCAACGGTTACGTGCTCGCCATCGGCGAAAAACGCATCTACATGAGCGGGGATTCCGAGGACATCACGGAGATGCGGGGATTGCAGGACATCGATGTCGCGTTTGTCTGCATGAACGTCCCGTTCACCATGACGATTGCCAAGGCGGTGAGCGCCGTCCGCCAGTTTCGACCGAAGGTGGTCTATCCCTACCATTACCGGAACCAGGATTCCTCGCTCGCGAACTTGAACGCCTTCAAGCAGCAGGTCGGAACGGATTTGAATGTGGAAGTGCGTTTAAGGAAATGGTATTAACGGCAGCACCCGGTCAACTCATCCCACTATGACCCCATCAATCCTTTTTCAAAACCGGCGGCGCTTCGTCCGCACTCTCGGCCTGGGCGCCGCGCTGTTCACGGTTCCCGGTCTGTTTGCCGAAGAACTCATGCGCACGCCCCGTCAGACGGAAGGCCCGTTCTACCCGGACCATCTGCCGCTCGACACCGACAACGATCTCATCATCGTCAATGATGGCGCCACTCCGGCCCTCGGCGACATCACTCATCTCAGCGGACGCATCCTTGACGCGCGCGGCGAGCCGATCCGCAACGCGCTCGTGGAGATCTGGCAGGTGGACAGCAAGGGCGTGTATCTGCACAGCCGTAGTAATGATCACAACCAGCGCGACCAAAATTTCCAGGGCTTCGGACGTTTCCTCACCGGCACCACGGGCGAATATTACTTCCGCACCATCAAGCCCGTTCCGTATCCGGGCCGGACGCCTCACATACACTTTGCGTTGAAAATGAAAGGGCGCGAGAAGTGGACGACGCAATGCTACATCAAGGGCGAACCGCTGAACGAGAAGGACGGCGTTTACAAGGGCATCCAGGATCCAAAGGCGCGCGCCGCGGTCACGATAGACTTTGCGCCCATCAAAGGTTCGAAGATCGGTGAGCTCGCCGCCCGGTTCGATATCGTCATGGGCTTCACTCCGGCCGTGTGATGAATAAAATCTTCAACCCGATCCTGCTCGGTCTCCTGGCAATTCTGGCGGTCGCTGCCGGCGGCGAAGCTCCGCCGGCCCGTGGGTCCGGCGAGACTGACGGCGCGGCGACCATCATTCACCGCGCGGATGTGCTCCGCGACCGCGGCGCGAGCGGCAAACATCTGTGGCCTCTTTATTCGAGCGCGGAGGCGCGCCTGAACTACTTTGAGGTCACGCGCCGGTCTGCCCTTCATTTCCATCCGGATGGCGACCACCGCCTTTATGTTCTCGAAGGCAGTGTGGTCGTCAACGCCGGCACCAACACGACCATTGCCACCGTCGGTGATTTCATCGTGATCCCAAGGGGCGTGCGCCACAGTTACGATGTGCCCGCCAAAGGCGACCGCGCCCTGCTGCTTACGTTCGACGCACCGCCGTACGATCCGCGCAAAACCGTAAATCTCGAGGAAAAAACGGCAGACAAATGAAAGGACTGAACATGAAACGATGGATGACGTTCATTATAGCCGCCCTTTCGGTGGCGGCCAGCGCTCAGGCCCAGGAGTGGGCCAAGGCCCGGCTCGAAAAATCTCCGCGTCACCTGGAGTGGGTAAAGATCAAGCACGGCGACCGCGAAGTGAACTGTTTCATTGCCTATCCCGAAGTGAAGGACAAGGCCACCGCCGTGGTCGTGATACACGAAATCTTCGGCCTCTCGGATTGGGTCCGTGGCGTGACCGATCAACTGGCGGAAGCGGGCTACATCGCCATCGCGCCGGATTTGCTCTCTGGTACCGCGCCCGGCGGAGGCGGCACGGCCGAACTCGGCAGCGGTGACGCCGTTCGCAAAGCCATCTCCTCACTCCCGCCCAGCCAGGTCACTGCCGATCTGAATGCTGTCGTGGATTACGTCGCGAAACTGCCGGCGTGCAATGGCAAGGTGGCCGTCGGCGGATTCTGCTGGGGTGGCGGCCAGACGTTCCGATTCGCAACCAATAACAAGAACATCAAGTCGGCCTTTGCATTTTACGGTACCGGCCCCGACAAGGCCGAAGACATCGCCCGCATCAACTGCCCGGTGTACGGTTTCTATGGCGGCAACGACGAGCGCGTGAACGCGACGATCCCGAAATCCGAAGACCTGATGAAAAAAGCAGGCAAGACCTACGAGCCAAAAATCTACGACGGCGCCGGACATGGCTTCATGCGCGCCGGTGAAGACCCCGGCAACACAAATGAGGCCAACAAGAAAGCCCGCGAAGAAGCCTGGAAACGCTGGAAAGAGTCGCTGAAAAAACTCTGACGGGTTCCTTGACGAGCGAGCCCTCAGTAAATCATTTTGGAAACTCAACTTCAGTGCCGTGTCTTCGTCATTTGCGATCAATCTTCTTGAAGTTCACCGTTACATTTGTCCCTGCAACTGTGAAGGTCAGGCTGGCTGCCACCTTTGGATCGTAAATTTTCGAGAAATCGACCCTTGATTCTCTTTTGATTTTGCCTGAATCCCGCCATCGAACCACGGCGTTTGTACCGACCGGATGTGGCCACCCAACGTACCCTGCTGAAGAGTCTTTCCCGACAATTCCAAAAGTGCAGGAACGCTTGCCAAGAACGATAGCTGTCTCATCAATGTTTCCTTCAGTGCTGTTGTGCATGATCAATTCCAAATACTCATGTCGCTCGCTTGCTGCATTCTCTGATCCTTCGCCAACATTCACGGTCGCCGTTCCCTGTGCAGTTTCGTCTCGCGCACGCGCTTCAGAACTTTCCCGGGCGCGCGGAGGCTCAACCTTCTTTTCGCAAGATGCAAAAGATACAAAGCACAGGACAAAAAAGCTATTCAGACGAATAGACATTACGTTACTTAAACTTGATCCTCGTAAACTTCACCGTCACATTTGTAGTCGTAATCGTGAACATCAATTCGCCGGGCACCTTGCGGTCGTATATCCCCGAAAAATCGACCGTTGATTCTCGATTGGCTTTACCCGAGTCCCGCCATCGAACCACGGCGTTTGTACCCACTGGATACGGCCATCCCACGACGTCTTTTGAGAATCCCTTCCCAACTATGCCAAAAGTGAAGGAATGCTTGCCAAGAAGAATAGCGGTTTCATCAATGTTGCCATCAGTGCTGTTCTGCAAGGTCAATCGCAGATAGTCATGGCGTTCATTCATTAGACTGTTCGAAGTATCGTCAGTGTTCTCGGTCGCCGTTCCCTGTGCAGTTTCGTCTCGTGCACTCACTTCAGAACTTTCCCGGGCGCGCGGAGACTCGGCCTTCTTCTCGCACGAAGCAAAGAATAAAAGGCAAACGGCAAAAAGGCCGCATGGATAAGCAGGCAATTTCATGGGTCCGTTTGCGCGGGAGATCGATTTTTCCGACTCACACCGATATCATACACTAGAAAAGCAGGCTTGCGAATTTCCGTGAAGCCAACTCGCGACACCGTGTTTCCTTCGTTCACAGTTTGCGCGCGAAATGAATCTGTCGTGCGACCTCCACAAAGCCGCATGACGGGTAGGCTTGCTTGCCAGCCGCGTTCTGCGCCATGGTTTCGATCACCGCGTATTCGAGGCCTTCGGCGCGGAAATATTCCAGCGCCCTCTCAATGAGCTGCCGGCCCAGACCTTGATTCCGAAACTCGGCGGCGACCGCCAGATTCGGAATCCGCCCTTTGCCGGCCTCGCGATCAATCCGGGTGGTGATGTATCCAACCACGCGACCTCCGTCCTCCGCCACGAAGATGCCCGCCGGATTGGCCTGCGCGTCTTCGTCAATGTGGCGCGCCTTCCGCCAGCGCCAGTCGTGTCCGTGCAAAACGCCAAGAACTTCCTCGACGTTTTGCTCCAGCGTGACGTCAGCGAACGCCACCACGGTCAACCGCTTGATCTCGTCCAGATCGTCCGGGCGATAGCAGCGGATGGAAACGGGCTTCATTGGGGTCGGGAAACTCAATCACGCAGCCATTCGGCGAGGTGATCGCGAACAAAACCGTCGTCGTTCAAGTGCGGATAACTCCGGCAAACTCGGTTGATTCCTTCGGCCTGGCCAGGCGACAACGTTTCTTTCGGATCCAGACACCAGGTGCCTTCCAGCAAACCCTGACGGCGCAAGATTTCATGGATACCCGGGATGCAACCG
>DATNDF010000430.1 GCA_035607015.1 Candidatus Angelobacter sp.
GCGATGGCCGTGCAGCCAAAGACGGCGGTCAGCAACACGCGTTTCATCTGGCGTGTGGACTTCGCGTTTTCGAGGTATTCACTGCGGAGCGCATGACCTTCTTCGACGCGGTCAGTTTCCTCGAAAGGAGGTCAGCGCCGGTGGAGTCAATTGAGAATCTTCCAGCATTTTCAAGGCGGCTTCAATGACAGCGTGCTGTCGCGGCGGATCGTCGGGCCGGTCCAGCGGGTAGCCGTGGTTGAAGGGGACGAACAGTGCTCGCGGCGGACGGACCCGTTCCGCGACTTCGCGAAGAAGCTGAATGACCGCGGTTGAAATGCCTTGCCGCTCCAGTTCTGCCGCTATGAGACACATCGTCTGATTGCACATCGGACACACAGGGACGACCAACGCCACGTCCACGGCATCCTCGACCAGCAGGCGTGCGGCCGGGGGACCGGTTTGCCGAATCAGCCGGCCCGGCGCAGTGATCGATCCCATGAACGAAAGGTGGCGGTGGTTGACGGACCCGATGCGTCCGCGCACCGCGAGTTCGCGGACGCGGTCGATGGGAAAGGCCAGGTTCGGATCCCGGCGAATTCCCGAATGATCGAAAACTTCGCTACGGTGGCTCTCGATGAAAGTGTGGACGTCCACGCTGGCTGGAATTTCGCGGAAGCTCACATCGCCGCCGCGGGTGGTCGGATCGAATGGCGGTTGGTCCGGCAAAACAAAACCGGCGCTCGAAACAAGCGCCATACGGCATTGAGACAGGGGCTTTTTCAGCGGCGCCCACGGCACCGGATCAATTCTTCTCCACGGATACGCCCTCAGAAACAGCCTGACCGGGAGCGAAAACTCATCGAGAGCGCCCATTCGTTGAATCTGACAACAGCCCGGATGAATATCCAGCCAATTGGAATCCTCGGTTGCACGGCTCGAACAGCGTCGGTAGACAGCCGGTTGGCACACTCCCTCGTCAGCGCAGTAAATTGGTGGGGTCTTGGCCCCATGCGAATTTCCGAAATTGACCCCACTATCAAAAACGCGCGGCGTGCTTTATAGCATGCGTGCTTTGATGCACCGGCAGTAGCTCATCGCATTCCCGCCGGAAGATATGATCGGTGAAACAAAAATGAACGAAGGCTTGCAATCAGTTGACGTCAGTTCCGGCACAGGGGCTGTGAATCAAACCGGTCCCATGCCAAACGGTTCGAGAGCGTTGCCGCATACCGCGATGCCCACTCAGGAGTCCCGCCGGTCGAGCGCGCTTGATCGGATGCCGTTCGATCCGTGGCGTCTGGTTGAAGCGTTGCGCCTGCGCTGGTTTTGGCTCGTTGCGGGCGGATTCGGTTTGGCGATGCTGGGTTTTCTGTTCGGGCTAACCACATCACACGCCTTGTTCACCGCCACCGTGCAGCTCGTCCGCAACGAAGGTCCCAATGCCTTTCAAACGTCGGAGTTCGGGGAAGCGTTCCGGCCACAGCCGTTGTCGGAAATGGCCTTCCGCAATCTTCTGCGTTCACAGGACCTTCTACACCGCGTGGGAGCGAAGTGCTCGCCGCCGCTGGCGCCGAAAGCACTGGCGGAACGATTGCGGCTCTCTCCCGACCGCAACGTGGATTTCATCTCCGTGACACTGTCGGGCAGCAGCGCGCGGAACGTGGCGGCACTCGCGAATCTGTTCGCGGAGGAAGCAACGCAATTGACGAAGGAGATGCAGGCGACCGAGGCGAAGGGAATTGCCGCCTACCTGGGCAAGCGGTTGCAGGAAAATGAATTTGATCAAACCAACGCGAGTGTGCAGCTGGGTGTGCTCTCCCGCGAACTTCCAAAGGTTGCGGTGTCCGACGCCGAGATCCGGCAGGAGATCAAAGCGGCCCAGAAGGAGCTTGTCAGTTTGCTTGGTCAATACACGGACGCCTATCCGCGTGTGCAGGAACAACGCGCCAAAATCGCCGCATTGGAAAAGCAGCTCGCCGAAGCGGGGAACCCTGGGACGCCGTCCACCAATTATGCGGTCGGAAATCCGATAACGCCTCGAATACAGAGCGGACCCGGAAAAAATGCCGACGAACTGGATACGCTGTTGAAACGCACGGAGGCCCGGATCGACGCGGTCGAGAAGTCGCGCTCGATCCTTCAAAGCCGTGCGCGCGAGGCGCAGTTGTTTGCGGCGGATCCACCGGGTTATTACCGTGTTCTTTCGCTGGCAACCGAGGACGACGTCGTTCGCCACGGTCCCAGACTCAAGATCGCGATTCTGACGCTGTTCGGAGGATGTTTCGGTCTGGTATTTGCCGCATGTGCGGTGCTCTTTATGGAGGTAACCGATCGGCAAATCAAGACCTCCGGGGATCTTCGCCGTGTCACCAAATTGCCCGTGCTTGCGACGCTGGGGGATCTGGACCGAATGTCCGCAGAACAACGGGCCGACTGGGCGTTTCGCACCTGGACCCGTCTGCAGGACAAGCTCAATCATACGCCCGGCTATGGCGTCGTATGCGGCTTCACCTCTTCAGCCCACGAAGAAGGGCGTTCGACCTGGGTGAAGCTGCTGGGACAGGCCGCCAGCCAGCGAGGGCTGCGCGTTTTGACCGTCGCCACACAGCCGTCACCGCCGAATGGCAACGGCACAGGCACCGAAGGCGTCAATACTCCTGGTGGCTTTCGCGATGTTGGATCCGCGACGCACGGATCAGGGGAAGCGCCCGTGGCAGTGGCCACCGCATCGAGCAGCGCGCTCACGCACAACATTTTGTCGCACCCCGAACAGATCGCCGAACGGCTGATCGCCCCGGACGCACCGCCGGTGGTGCATATTCCGCTGCCGGGTTGGGCGTGGGACTATGAGCGTCGCAAACAGTGGCACGCCGCGCTCCAGCACTGGCGCAAGCTCGAAAACGTTGTGATTCTCGTGGAACTGCCGCCGGCATCCGTGCCGGAGGCGGTGCTCCTCGCCGAGCACGTCCCGCAACTGGTCTGGCTGAGCGGCGGCAATGCCGACCCGGTGCAAACGCGCAAGGAGCTGGAGACGCTGCGACATGCCCGCTGCAACCTCACAGGAGCGGTGTTGAACCGCGAGACAGTGCCGGTCGTCAGAAAGAGCTTGCTTCAGTGGGTGGCGGCCATTGCGCTGGCGTCAGCGTTAACCCCATTCGAGGCCAACGCGGGGGATTCCGCCGCAACCAACGGGGCCAGGGCACCCGAGGTCGCCCTTTCTTCCACCGCCGCTCCCCGGCACAAACGCGCCGCGTGGCAGGAGCGTTTCACGCTGGGCCCGGGAGACGTGTTGAATTTTTCACTGTTCGGACAGAAGGAACTCACACGTTACGCGATCACCATCGGTCCGGACGGCCGGGTCGGTTATCTGCAGGCACAGGACATTATGGCGGCCGGACTAACGATTGACGAATTGCGCGCGAAGCTGGACGAGGCCCTTGCCGCCTACTATCGCGCGCCGCGCACAATCGTCACCCCGGTCATGTTCAACAGCAAAAAATACTTCCTGCTCGGCAGCGTGGTGCAAAAGGGCGTTTATACTTTGGACCGACCCACGACCATTATCGAGGCGATTGCCCGTGCCCGCGGTGTGGAAACCGGATTGCAACAGCGCAACCTGGTTGACATCGCGGACATGCAGCGTGCGTTTCTGGCGAGGCGCGGCGAGCGTGTGGGAGTCGATTTTGAAAAGCTCTTTCTACATGGCGACCTGACGCAGAACGTTCCTCTCGAACCCGGCGATTATCTTTATTTTCCCCCTGTGGACACAAAGGAGGTCTATGTGCTCGGAGAGGTGCGCACGCCAGGAGCGGTGGCTTACGCCCCCGATACGTCCGCGCTTCGTGCGATTGTATCGCAAGGCGGTTTCACGGACCGCGCATGGAAGAAAAGGGTCCTGGTGGTGCGCGGCTCACTGAACAAGCCGGAGACGTTTGTGGTCGATGCCTCCGCCATCCTGTCCGCGGGTGCACCGGACTTCAAACTCGAACCACGTGACATTGTTTACGTCCATTACCGGCCCTGGATCAAGGCAGAGGAACTCGTGGATCTCGCAGCATCGGCGTTTGTCCAGGCTGCAGTCATCACGTGGACGGGCGGAAATATCGGGCCGTTGATTCGGACCCCCATTATTGAATGAAGCCGGATAAAGCAAACCCCGGAAAGCAAGGTTTGATTTTGCTGGGCGGATTGGCGCTGGCGATGTTGCTGGGTTGTCAGAGCGCGCACGGCCCGCGTTTTGACGCGCGCGCCACCACGACGGAAACACTGGCCGCGCTCACCAACCTGACAACGATCACCGAGTCAAACCGTTTGAGCCTCGAGTGGCTTAGCCCACCCACAAATCGTTTCACTCTTGGCCCCGGTGATTCCTTGGAAATTGAAATCCTTGGAGACCCCTCGACACGCGCGACAAACGCCGTTGGGCCCGACGGAAAGATATATTACTACCTTCTTCCCGGACTCGATGTCTGGGGATTGACGCTGCCCGACACCAAGTCGCTGGTCGAACATGAACTGATGAAATATGTGCGCGAGCAACCCCAGGTGAGCGTGATGCTGCACGGCGTCGAAAGCAGGCGCGTCTGGCTGCTGGGCCGGTTGAGCAAACCGGGAGTTTATCCCATGCCCGCGCCGATGACGCTGCTCGAAGGGCTTTCTGTGGCGGGTGGGCCCAGCAGTTCCGCGTCTCTGGCATCGCTCAGCGGCGGCCCCGTCGGCAACTGGTTTTCCGAGGAGGTCGCCGATCTACGGCGAAGTTTCGTGATGCGCAACGGCCAGATTTTACCGGTGGATTTTTACCGGTTGTTGAAAAAGGGGGATCTGTCGCAAAACATCTATCTGGAACCGGACGATTTTGTCTTCGTGCCGGCAGCGACCACGAGACAGGTTTTTGTCCTGGGCGCCGTTTTACTGCCAAGGCCGATTGTTTACCGGGAGCGCATGTCGCTTGTGTCCGCAATCGCAAACGCGCAAGGGACGATCAAGAACGCTTACCTGTCCCACGTGGCGGTTGTGCGGGGCTCGTTGACGGCGCCAAAGATCGCGGTCGTGGATTACAAGGAAATCGTGAATGGCAAAGCGCCGGACGTATTGTTGGAACCGGGCGACATAGTTTACGTGCCATTCACGCCGTATCGCACGCTGGTCAGGTACGCCGACCTGATCGTTAGATCGTTTGTCCAGACCATTGCCATCAACGAAGGCGCGCGGGCTGTTTCGCGCAACGTAAACCCTGTGGGTGTGAACATTGGGGTTGGCGGCTCGTCGGGCACATCCATTCAGCCCTGACCATCGGTTCCCCGAAGGGCCGTTGTTTTCTCGCGCGGCCTCGTGGTAAAGGGGCGTCCCTACGGACGGAGGTATTTGGCCACTGCCTGGGTACGAGAGCGGACGTGGAGTTTGGAGTAGATTTTGCGGACGTGCGTGTGAACGGTTTGAAAGGAGATGGAAAGCAGATCCGCAATTTCCTTGTTCATGTAGCCCTTGGCGAGCAGATCGAGGATCTCCCGTTCGCGTGGCGACAAGGTTTCGGTTGGCGATTCCTCTGGCTCCGAAGGGTGAAAGGAGAGGATTACCTTCCGGGCAATGTTGCTGGACATGGGCGCGCCGCCGCCATGGACCTCCTGAATGGCAGCGAGGATTTCAGCCGGTGGCGTTTGTTTGACAAGATAGCCGTTGGCTCCGGCCTTGAGCGCTTGAAAGATCAGGTCGTCGTCTTCATAGGCCGTCAACATGATCACCAGCAGATCCGGTTCGGTCGTCTTGAGCTTGCGGACGCAGTCGATCCCGGAAAGGCGCGGCAGATGAATGTCCATCAGGACGACGTCAGGTTTCTCCTCTGGAATGAGTTTAAGCGCCGCCTCGCCGCTTCGATGGGCGCCCGCACAGCGAAAACCGCGAGCGCCGTCAATCAGCGACATCAGGCTTTCCCGGACACGGTCGTCGTCCTCGACAATGGATACTTTGATAGGCATAGGTTTTTTTGGGTCCACACGGGTTCCAGTGTCGGTGAACCACGCGCTTCCGGTTCGTTTGCAACGGGCGTTTGCGTAAGGTCAAGCCGCACTAGTTTGCGCGACGCACGCACCTTTGGGAATACCCCAAAAAGGGTAGGGCCGCGAACGGTTCAGGTTCGATGACGACGGCGTTCTTGATTCTTCATTCCTGTCTTCCATCACTTCTCCAGAGGGCGTTTTAACGGGACGAATAGCTCCAGCTTCGTCCCCCCGCCAGGGCGGCTATCCAGCCGGAATTCCCCGCCGATGGCAGCGAGTCGGTTCTTCATGTTTCTCAAACCGTTTCCATCAGGTCTTCCCGAGGCCACCAGAAACCCACGGCCATTGTCCTCGATTGAAATGTTACAACGACCGGTGTCCACGGCTGCCCTCAGCCAGACTTCGGATGCGGCCGCGTGTTTGGCGATATTGTTCAACGCTTCTTTGACGGTCAGAAACAGATTGTGCCGCTCTTCGGTCGTCAGTGGAAAGGGCGGCAATTCCGCAGGGAGATCAAGGCGGCAGCGAACACCCGCCGGGCGCAGGAACTCCTGCGCGTAATTGCTGAGGTAACCAACGAGGCTGGAAAGAGTGTCATGTTTGGGATTGATTGCCCAAACGATTTCATCCATCGCGCGGAAGACTGCGCGTGTAGTGGCAAGAATCTTTCGGATGTGTTCCCCGGCGCGCTCGGTGTTCGTGAGATCACGGTTTGTAAGCTCGCTTAACAGCGCGATTTGAGTCAGGCTTGATCCCAGATCATCGTGCATTTCACTCGCGATTCGCGCGCGCTCTTTTTCGAGCGCGTGCCGCCGCTCCAGACGTTCAATTTTCCGGACCACGCGCAGCCGCACCCAGTGCATGCCGTAACCGACGATGATGACCCCGAGACCACACATCACATAAAACAGCCCGGTCTGGTAAAAATGAGGCGGCAGATAAAACGCGATGGTATCACCCTGAAAATTCCAAACGCCGTGATTGTTACAGGCGATGACGCGGAAGGTGTAGTGCCCGGAGCGCAGGTTCGTGTAATACGCCACGCGCCGGTTTTCGGCCGGAACCCAGTCCTTGTCGAAGCCGTCAAGACGGTACCGGAACCGCACTTTTTCGGGCGCGACGAGACTG
>DATNDF010000431.1 GCA_035607015.1 Candidatus Angelobacter sp.
CGCCGGCGCGTTCGGTTACTTGAACCCGATCATCGCGGCCATTCTGCACAACGCGGGTTCGTTGATAGTGGTGTTCAACAGCGCGCGTCTGGTGCGGCTGGGCGAAGAACTGGAACCGTTCCACGCCGGCGCCGCGGAACCGGTGGAAAAGCACCCCGGTCACCCTGAATCCATGCCGCAACTGGCGCCGAGACCGGTGTGATCAGCCGAGATATGCCTGCCACCGAAACACTGCCATCCGCCACCCGCGCCGCTCAACCGGCGGAAAACGTCGTCGTCGTTCGCGGGCTGACGAAGGTTTTCAAAGACTTCTGGGGCCGGCCCAAGGCAAAGGCGGTGGAGAGCGTGGACTTCGAAGTCCGCCGCGGTGAAGTGTTCGGTTTGCTCGGGCCGAACGGTTCCGGCAAATCCACAACCGTCAAAATGCTGCTGGGACTGCTCTATCCCACCAAGGGACATATCGAGGTGTTCGGCCATTCGCCGAGGCATGTGCCCACAAAATCGCGCATCGGCTACCTCCCGGAGGAATCGTACCTCTATCGCTACCTGGACTCCAACGAAACCCTCGACTTCTTCGGCAGCCTGTTTGATTTGCCGGACAACGAGCGCCGCCGCCGCGCGGAACAACTCCTGGAGATGGTCGGTTTGAGCCAGGTGCGCCGCCGCATGGTCGGGGAGTTTTCGAAAGGCATGCAACGCCGCATTGGCCTCGCACAGGCGCTCATCAACGATCCCGATCTCGTCATTCTCGACGAACCCACCTCGGGCCTCGACCCGATCGGCTGCCGTGAAGTCAAAGACCTGATTCTCGCGCTGGCCCGGCGCGGCAAGACCGTCATCCTCAGCAGTCATTTGCTGGCCGACGTGGAGGACGTTTGCGACCGCGTGGTGATCTATTACGGTGGCAAAATCCGTGCGATGGGCACGCTGAAGGAGCTGCTCGCAAAAGCGGACTCGGTGCGCATCACCGCGCCCGCGTTGCCGCGTGAAACGTTGCAGCGCGTACTCGATGTCATCCGGCGGGACGTGGCGGAAGACAAGGTGCGCATCGACACTCCCACGCAAAACCTCGAGAGCTACTTCCTCGGCGTCGTGGAAAAGGCGCGGGCAAGCGAGACGGAAACGTCGGGCGCGACCTCCGGCAGCAAGGTGGCGGCGTACCTGCGCGGCGACGCAGAGGCTTCATCGCAGGCTGGAAGGATTCTTGATCGATTGACGCAACCGGCGGCTGCCGCCGAACTGAAAGCCGCGAAACCGGAGCCGGAGGAAACCGCGGATCTCGAAAAACTCGACGAACTGTCCAGGCCCAGGGATGACAGGCCGCCGGATGAGAGACCGGCGGAAGCCGCGAAAGCTGCCGAGCTGGAAAAGGCGAACGAAAAACTGTCGTCGCTGCTCGGCAAGCCCAAGTGACCCTCCGGATTTGAAATTCGCGATTTCAAATCCGGGTTTATCCTGATGCAACGCCTGTTCGCCATCGCCAAGCTGACACTCAGGGCCGCGTTCCGCTACAGGCTGGTGCAGATTCTGGTGCTGCTGCTGCTCGGGGCGGTGATCGGGCTGCCGCTCGTCATCAAGCACGACGGCACGGCGCAGGGGTTCACGCAGATTGTACTCACCTACACGCTCGGCGCGATCACCACACTGCTCGGATTCGCGACGCTCTGGATGGCGTGCGGCACGCTGGCGCGTGATGTCGAGGAGTGCCAGATGCAGATGGTGGCCGTGAAGCCGATCGCCCGTTGGGAAATCTGGGTGGGCAAGTGGGCGGGCATCATGCTGCTCAACGTCCTGCTGCTGGGGATCTCGGGCGCCGCCGTGTACTTCCTCATGCAATGGCGCGCCGGCCAGTTACCCCCCGAGGCTCAGGAAAAACTGCGGAATGAGGTGCTGGTCGCGCGCGGTTCGATCAAACAAACCGTGGACAACGCCGCGATCGAAGCGGTGGTCGAACAACGGCTTCAGGAACGGCTCAAGGACAGCAAGGTGGCAGCCATGGACCGCGACTTCGTGCGCAGGCAAATCCGCGAGCAGGTCAAGGCCGGGGCCCAGGTTGTCCCGCCCAACGCCAACGGAGGGCGACGCTGGGTTCTCAGCACCGGCCTGCTCAAGGATGCTCTGCGTGACAAACCGTTGGAGTTGCGGATCAAGTTTGTCGTGGCGCAGCCAAACGCCTCGGGCACGTACTACGGCGCCTGGTATATCGGCCCGCCCAACGGCCGGCGCTATCAGGTGGAACAGCCCAGCCTGGCGGCTGACACGTTTCACGAAATCCCGCTGCCACCCGGCCTGCTCGACGAGAACGGCAACCTCGTCGTTGATTTTGTGAACTTCAACGACACTGCGTTGCTGTTCTCCCTCGAGGACGGGATCGAAGTGCTTTACCCCGACAGCGGGTTCGGACTCAATTTTATCCGTGGACTGGGGATCATCAGTTGTTGGCTCGCGTTGCTGGCAGCGATCGGCCTCTGCGCGGCGAGCTTCCTCTCGTTCCCGGTCGCGGCGTTCGTTTCGCTTGGCGTGCTGGTCGTCGGCCTTTCCAGCGGAACGGTGAAACAGGTGGTGGAGGAGGGCGGAATTGCGGCGGTCAACCATGAAACCGGCCACGTGGACGCCCCTACCCTACTGGACATGATCGCGCTGCCGGTTTTCAAGGGGCTGCTTCAGGTGATCAATCTGGTCCACGGCTTTTCTCCCATTGACTCGCTGAGCAGCGGCCGGAGCGTGAGCTGGGGAGAACTGGCGCGCGCCGTGGCGCAGATCGTTTTGCTGATGGGCGGTTTCTTCGCGGCCGTGGGCGTCATCAGCTTTACGCGCCGTGAACTCGCCACCGCCCAGGGAACGCAATGAAATGACCGCGTCCCGTTCCAGATTCTACCGCCCGGCGCTGATCGCCGCGATCATCGCGCTGCTGGGGTTGTCGGGCTTCATGCAGCGGCTGCTGAACAACGACCGGGTCGCCATGGGCATTTCACGGGGCGAGCCGCTGGGCAACTCCGCGCCGCCGGTTTTGGTCTTCACCACGGTCGCGCTCGGCGGATTTCGCGGCCTGATTGCCAACGCGCTCTGGATCCGCGCGATGGAACTCCAGGATGAGGACAAATACTTCGAGAAGGTCCAGCTCGCCGACTGGATCACGAAACTGCAGCCGCATTTCACCACGGTCTGGATCGTGCAGGCGTGGGACATGGCCTACAACATCTCGATCAAATTCACCGACCCGCGCGACCGCTGGCAATGGGTGCAACGCGGCATCGAGCTGCTGCGTGACGAGGCGCTCAAATACAACCCCGACGAGCCGTTGATCTACCGCGAATTGGGCTGGATTTTTCAACACAAGATCGGCGCCGACCTCGATGACGCCCATTTTTATTTCAAATCGCAATGGGCAAAGCAGATGAACGATGTGCTCGGCGGAACCAATTACGAGGCGCTGATCAACCCACAGACCGAGGACGAAAAACGTCGGGCCACGATTCTCCGCGAGAAATACAAGCTTGACCCCGTCCACATGAAGGAGGTGGACGACGAGTATGGACCGTTGGAATGGCGGTTGCCCGAGTCGCACGCGATTTACTGGGCCACCCTCGGATTGAAGCGGGCAAAGAAACAGGAACAGATCACCTTGCAGCGCGAGATTTACCAACCGTTGCAACTGGCCTTCCAGCGGGGGCGCCTGATCGAGTTTACCGTCGGCACCAACAGGCAGTATCAGGTCGGCCCCAACCTCGCGATGATCCCCCACGCCAACAAGGCGTATGAGAAGGCGATGCTGGAAGACACTGAATACAGCAACCACATCGCCACTGCTCACAAGAACTTTCTCAAAGACGCGGTTTATTTCCTTTACACCCAGAATCGCCGGGCCGACGCAGAGCAGTGGATGAAATACCTCGTGAAAAAATATCCCGACGCCACCGCCTATGATGCC
Organism: Candidatus Angelobacter sp.; assembly: GCA_035607015.1. Lineage (NCBI taxonomy): Bacteria > Pseudomonadati > Acidobacteriota > Terriglobia > Candidatus Angelobacter > Candidatus Angelobacter sp. Next base: position 3,932 of record DATNDF010000431.1, read on the forward strand.
CGCAATCCGTCGAAGCCGGCGGAAAAGATCGCCGACCTGACTCTGGATGATTACTGCGTCGCCAAGGTGACCGAGGACATCGGAGAAACCTCTCACACGCGGGTGCAGCAGGCCATCGAGGGTTTCCTGATCAACTCGTACTACAACCTGGCCATCGGCGAGGACGACCAGGGCATCGGTTACTCGCTCCTTGCGGAAAAAATCTGGGCGCGCTACCAGAGGGAGACCAGCAGGAACAAATCACAAACAGTCCGGATAGGCCTGCCGCCCCTGCAGGACTTGAAGAAAGACACGCTCAATCAATTCGATCAGACCTACAACCCGATCCTCGTTGCGCAGCTTCACACCAAGCTCGGCCTGCCGGCTCCCGTCATCGCACCGACCTCCCCGCCGACCAACGCTCCCGCAGCTTCGCCACCCCCGGGTTCCTCTCCGAACCAGTAATTTCCCGCCGCGCCGGGCGCGTTGCGGCTTTTCCACGCCCCGCTCATCAACGCGTCATTGCGCCGGGCGGGCACTTCGTTTAGGTTCGCCGCATGACTCAGTTGGTTTCGTACGCGCGGGTGGCCGTCTTGCTTTTGTTGTGTGTCTGGTGGAGCGCCTGTTCCTTCTCCAGCGATAGCGGCGCCGACGAGGAGAAGGCGCCGGATTATCTGGCGGGCCGGAGCCGCAAGGCCGCTTTGAACTACACCGGCGCCATTGAATCATTCGAGAAGGCGCTCGAAGCCAATCCACGTTCCGCGGCGGCCCATCTCGAACTGGGGCTGATCTACTATCAGAACGTCGCCACCAACTGGGCGCGGGCGATCTACCATTTTGAAAAATACCTCGAATTGCGACCCAAAGCGGACAACGCGGACCTGATCCGGCAGAATATTGATTATTGCAAACTCGCGCTGGCCCGGGAGGTGCCATACACCCCGAACAACGATCTGGTCCGCAAGGAAGTGGAACGCATGGCCCGCGAGAACGCGGACCTGCGCCAGCAGGTCGATCAATTAATGTCCCAGTTGACACTGCGGGCTGTGGCGCTGACGAACAGCTCAACGACCTCCTCTTTCGCGAATTCCTCCACCCAAAGGACTCTCGCAGCCGCTCGGATCCCGTCAAACCCTTCCGTCCAATACGCCCAGACCGTTGACCGCCCGTCCGGGCAACCGCCCGCGGGAGAATCTGCGCCGCCGGCCGGCACGACCAAAACGCATGTCGTCAAATCAGGAGACACGCCTTACTCGATCGCGCGCAATTACGGAGTGAAACTCGTCAATCTGTTGAGCGCCAATCCCGGCTTGGACCCCAGACATCTGAGGCCGGGCCAGTCGCTCGTCATTCCGCTGCCGTGATCGTCATGCTCAACCGTATTTACTTTCCGCTCGTCACACTGTTCTGGATCATCATGAACGTGTTGTTGTGGCGGGCCGAGTTCGGAGGCGGGCGGGAGTTCGGCAGCGCGGTCTCGACGCAAGTGGTCTGGCAGAAAATCCTCACGGCTCCGGATGATTCCGCCCTTGAAATCAGTGTGAAGGGAAAGCGGATCGGCTATTGCCGGTGGGGCGCCAACGCCGGCGAGGAACTGGCCATGGGCAAGGTATCCCGCGAGGAGTATCCACCGGAGGGGATGGTCAAAAAGCCCGTGGGCTACACGATTGATCTCGAAGGCAACGTGTTGCCCACCGAACCCTCCTCGCGCGTGCGGTTCAATCTGCACGTCGCGTTCTCCGCAGACCATGTCTGGCGCGAGTTGTCGGCGCGCGTCGCCACACGTCCGAGCGTATGGACCCTCCACACCGTGGCGGAGGAGGAAACATTGGAAGCCCGGTTCGAGGATGAGTCCGGGAAATGGGCGCGCACATTCACGTATGAGGAACTCCGCGACCCCCGCAAACTGCTGGAGGAGTTTGCCGGTCCGCTGCCGCTGGCCTTGCTGGGCCAGGTTGGCGGGTTGAACCGGCCCGCCGGCCTTTCCCTCGATCTGAACTGGGAGGCGCGCAACGACTGGCTGAAAATCGGCCATGCGCAAGTGCGCGTCTATCGCCTGCAGGCGCGCGTGCTGGACCGCTACCAGGTGGTTGTCATTGTCAGCCGGGTCGGCGAAATCATGCGCGTCGAGTTGCCGAACGGTGTATTGCTGGCCAATGAGGTTCTGACGAGCCTGTAAGGGAAGTCCGGCATGATCGAGTTGACCCACCTCGTGAAACGGTTCGGCGACCTCGTGGCGTTGAACGACGTCAGCTTGTCCATCCCGCGGGGCGAATTTTTTGCCGTGCTCGGCCCGAACGCCGCCGGCAAGACGACCATGATCCGCATTCTTTCCGGGCTGATCAAGCCGACCTCCGGCTCCGCGCGCGTCGCGGGCTTCGATGTGCAGACGCAACCCCTTGAGGCGCGCCGGCGCCTGGCTTACGTGCCCGATTTTCCGTTCCTCTACGACAAGCTGACCCCGTGGGAGTTTTTCCGCTTTACCGGCCAGCTGTTCCAGATGGAGGAGGCGCGCATCGAATCCGCCTCACGCGAATTGGCCGCGCGGTTCAACCTCGAACCCTATCTCGGAAAACAAATCGAGGGATTGTCGCACGGCACGCGCCAGCGCGTCGCCATCGCCTCCGCACTGCTGCACGACCCGGAAGTGTTCGTGCTCGACGAGCCCATGGTCGGGCTCGACCCGCACCACACGCGCGTGCTCAAGGATCTGCTCAAGGAAAAATCACTTCAGGGCATGACCATCTTCATCTCAACCCATCAGTTGGGAGTCGCGGAGGAAATGGCCGACCGCATCGGCATCATCCACCGGGGACGGTTGATCGCGGTGGGCACGCGCGACGAACTCCGCCGGCAGAGCGGGCAGGACGGCGCGTTCGAACAGAGTTTTCTATCCCTCACGGGACAGGAAGCGGATCCGGTCAGCGGCAACCCCGCCGCCGCGGTTTGACGGCCATGGCAACGCCCGCACCCTCTTCTGCCGGCCCGGCGCCCGGTCAGGCCGCGCGCGGCAGATTCCGCTCGCCCCTGGGCCTGCTTGTCCATGTCAACGCGTTACAGGCGTGGCGTCGTTTGAAAGCAGTCCGCGAACAATCGCGGCTGCTTTCCGCTCTAATCGGCCTGTTCATCGTGGGTTATGCCGCGCTGGCGTTCTGGTTGTTCTGCAAGGGATTGAAATTTGTGTCGAGTTTTCCCGGGCTGGGCACACTTCTGATCGAACGATTGATGTTTCTCCTGTTCGCGTTCTTGTTCGTGCTCCTGTTGTTCAGCAACCTGGTCATCAGCTACACGAACCTCTTCCGCAACCGCGAAACGCAGTTCCTTCTGACGCTGCCCGTGCCGCCACAGGTCATCTTCCGCTGGAAATTCATCGAATCAGCATTGCTGGCATCGTGGGCGTTTCTTTTTTTGATCTCACCGTTGCTGGCCGCCTACGGACTGACCAACCATGTGCCGTGGCATTTCTATCTGGCGACGATCGTGTTGATTGCGCTCTTCATCGTCCTGCCGGCGGTCGCGGGCGCGTGGCTTGCCGTGAACGTGGCGCGTTTCCTGGACCGGCGCGCTTTTCAGGTGGCCGCCCTGACGCTGGCCGCGCTCATGCTCATCGGCGCGGCGTTTTGGTTGAAGGCCGAGCCGATCACCGACGACATGCTCGAAACCCGGGTCCTGGCCGTCCTCGACCGTCTGCTGATGAAAACGCGATTTGCGCAATTCGCGCTCCTGCCGAGCTACTGGCTTTCGTCCGGCGTGCTGCGTTGGTCGGAGGGCGCATTGAGCGGCGCCGGCTTCTTCACACTCGTCCTGTTGAGCAATTCACTTTTCTTCGGCTGCCTCGCCTTTACGCGCATGGGCGGCCTGTTTTACGACGCCGCCTCGACGGCGCAGAGCCGGGGCAGTGTGTTCTGGCAATGGACCTGGTTCCGCGCCTTGCAGGAGCGCAAGCGAAACTTCGATTACGCGCCCGGCGCGGTGGAGCGCCTCGTCGGAGTCCTGCGCTGGGTGCCGGCGGACACGCGCGCGCTGCTGGCGAAGGACATTCGCGTTTTCTGGCGCGACACGACCCAGTGGGGCCAGACGCTGGTGCTGTTCGGCCTTCTCGGCGCGTACATCATCAACCTCCGCCACTTCTCGCAGCAACTCACCAACCCGTTCTGGGTGCATCTCGTCTCCTACCTGAACCTTGGCGCCTGCTCGCTCAATCTCGCCACACTCACCACCCGCTTCGTCTATCCGCAATTCTCACTCGAAGGCAAGCGGCTTTGGATCGTCGGCCTTGCGCCACTTGGGCTCTCACGCGTGGTCCGCGCGAAATACTGGCTCGGCAGCATCGCCTCGCTTTGCGTCACGGTCGGCTTGATCTGGATGTCCTGCCGGATGCTTAAACTGTCCGCCGGAAGGACCCTTTATTTCGTCCTCGCCGTTACGATCATGACGTTCACCCTGAACGGACTGGCCGTCGGACTGGGCGCGTTGTATCCGAATTTCAAGGAGGACAATCCGGGGAAAATCGTCAGCGGCTTTGGCGGCACGTTTTGCCTGGTGCTGAGTTTTCTTTACATCGTCGCCTCGGTGACGCTGCTGGCGATCGGCTCGCCATGGCCGGGCGCGCGGTTCGGCGAATCATCCGCTGGCTGGTTGTTCGGCAGTTGGATCGGATTTGCCCTGCTCTCAATGTTCCTCGGCTGGCTGCCGCTGAGAACGGGACTGCGCAAAGTGTCCGGGTTTGAACTTTGACCGCGCCCGCCGCATTGTTGGTCGCTGCTTTCGCGGGTCACGTCGCTGGCAACCGGCTGAAAATGACGCGGCGGGTGACCTTCCCACCGGGGATTCAGCGATCCGGCGCCGTGTTCATGGTCCGCACGAGTCTCGTGTGCACAACCTCTCCTTTACACGTTCCGCACCGGCTACTAAAGTCGCAGCGTGGCTTCGGACTTTGATGAGACAGACTTTGTGGACGACGATTTTCACGCCGCCCGCAAGTCCCCCTTCGCCGGCTCGCCGTCCGGCGGAACCGGTCGTCCGCCCACGCGGGAGGAACTCGATTCGCGCGTCAGCGAGACCCAGCAGCGGCTGATGGAACTCAAGCGGGCGCAGGAGGAGTTGGAGCGTGAACGCGCGGGACTGGAGGAAGCCCGGCGCCGGCGGACCGAATTTCAGACCGGTCGCGAAGAAATGCTGCAGAATCTGACCCGGGGCGTCGGTTTTCTGGAGGAATCCGAGTTCAACGCGCGCCGCGACGCCGAACAAATGGCCCGGACACTCGGCGAACTTCGCGACGCTCTCACCAAGGTCCAGTCCATCCACGACGAAACCTGGACGCAGGAGAATTACAACGTCGAGTTGACCCGCGCCCTGACCGTCATTGACAACGCGCGCATGGAATGGAACGCCGCCCGGTTGAAATGGTCGTTGCTGAACGGCCCGCCCGCCGTCGAGAATGCCGGACCTTCCGACGAGCACCCCCCTGCCACGTCGCTCGAATCGCTCGGCTTTCTGCAGCTCTGCAGACTTGGACTCGCGCTGACCTGGCCGCTGGCGCTTGTGGCGCTCGCCGTTCTCGGCGTCCTGATCTTCCTTTTGGCGGGCCGCAAATGAGCATCGGTATGGCGATATTCAAGAAGAAGGCCGATCCCCTGTCCGAGCGCTCCCGCGCGCTGGCCGCGGAAATTGCCGCGTTGGAAGAGCAGATCAAGCAGCTCGACACCCGGCTGCAACAGTCCCCCGCGCAGCCGCGCCTCCGGTCCACGGCCCGGCCGCACAATCCGGGCGAGACTCCCGCGCCGGTCCGTGATCCGGTGTTCGAGCAGGTGAACCATGAACGTGTGAAATCGCAGGCGCGGCCGGGCGCAAACGAGCCTCTCAAAGAGCTGGGTGTCCGCAAATTTGATCTGGCTGGCGCATGGAAACGCCTGCAAAACCATTTCCACGGCCCGCCGGCGAACAATCCCAAACTGGTGAATTATCTGGCCGCCGGCAGCATTCAGGGCCTGCGCCCGATGCGCTACGAAAAGCGCGTGGCCCGCAACCGCGTCCTCCTGCTCGCCGGCATTCTGTTCGCCCTGCTGTGGGGTATTTGGGCGTTTCTCTTCAAACATCGCTGATGCCTCCGGCAAAGCCGCCAGCCCGCTGCCGCCGCTCAATCTTTCGGCCGGGACGGACTTTCAATGCTGCGTCTGAAGAGCGCAGATGTTGTACTGACAAAAGGTTGTTCGTCGGCTCCGTCCGTCTCTTCAGCTTGTTATCCCTGGGTCGTTGTCCTGAACTTCCGCCGGCACCGTCACCGTGAAAATGGTGCCTTTGCCAACCTCACTGACGAAACGAACTGCACCACCCATGTGTTGACACAAAGTCCGGATCATGTGCAGGCCGATTCCAGCCCGATTCGGGTAAATCTTCTGAATCTTGAACGGCTCGAAAATCCAGGTCGCCCATTCCGCGGGAATGCCACATCCTGTATCGCTGACTGAAATGACGATCATATCTGCCCCGTTTTGAGGAGACCGCTCCCGGCGGATTTTGAGCCAAACTCCTCCTTCCAGCGTAAACTTCCTGGCGTTGCTAAGCAGCTGCCAAAGGATCGTTTCCAGGTAATCCTTCAGCACATACACGGTGCCGAGATCGGCGGGGCAATCGATTTCCAGGGTGAAAGGACGATGCGCAAACTCCCCTTTTCCCACAGTTTCGGCGTAGCGGGCCAGATCCGACAGTTCGAACCGTTCTGGAGTTGTTTTCACGTGAGGCATGGCCAATCCGAATTATCTCAAGATCACCACCCGTTCAACACATCGATCATCTCCCGCAACCGGCTGTAATCCCGCCGGTTGAAATCGAACGCGATGCGCGGCCGGTCCGCCACGTCGTTGTCTTCGCGCTCTTCAGGGGTTGCTTGGATGGCGCGTATCTTCCCGCTCGCGAGAATGCCGGCAAAATCCTCGTTCAGGCTCTCGATGGCGGATTGCGACGGAGTATGGTTCAGCCGGATGACGAGGAGGTCCCGGACGAAGCGCATTGAGTGATAGTTGCGGTAGAAGCGCGTGATCCATTTCACCGCCTGGTCGGTGTCGTCAGTGATCTGGTAAAGGTGCAGATCATCTTCGGCAATCAACTGGTTTCGCAGCAGATGTTCGCGCGCGTTTTTGTCCCACGTCTTCCAATAGGTGCCGCCGGGCCGGTCAATCAATACCAGCGGCATCAGCCGGCTCTTGCCGGTCTGCATCAGCGTCAGCGCTTCATAGCCCTCGTCCAACGTCCCAAAGCCGCCGGGGAACAGCGCGATGGCGTCGGAGTGCCGCAGGAAAATCAGCTTCCGCGTGAAAAAGTATTTGAAAGTAATAAGCTTTTTGTCGTGCTGGATGATCGGGTTGGCGGCCTGCTCCCACGGCAGGCGGATGTTCGCGCCGAAACTTTTTTCCGGTCCGGCCCCCTCGTGGCCCGCCTGCATGATGCCCGGCCCCGCGCCCGTGATGACCATGAACCCCGCGTCGGCAATCTTCCGCGCGAACTCGACCGCCTGTTTGTATTCCGTCTTGCTGGGTTGCGTGCGCGCCGAACCAAAGATAGTCACCTTGCGGGTGTCGGCGTAGGGCGCAAACAGCCGGAACGCATAGCGCAACTCGCGGATCGCGGTCTGGATCACGCGCACGTCGCCGCGGTCTTCGACGTCGTGCAGAAGTTTGAGCGCGCTTTCCATGATGTCTCCAACGAGATCCGGATTGTTCCCGCCACCCTTGAAAGCGATGAGTTCATCGATGCGGCGCTTCAATTCCGGATCCATCGGCGGCCTGTCCCGTTTTTCCATGCGCGCGAAGCTACCGGTTTGACAGCGAAATGCAACCGCTGCTCCACTCCGGCCGGCGCGGTCATCACTTGATAACCCGAACGCCAGCTGTTAGCCTTCGCCCTCTTTGAACAGTGGCGATGGACTACAAAAACACATTGAACCTGCCGCGCACCGACTTTCCCATGAAAGCCGATCTCGTCGCGCGCGAGCCGGAACGGCTCAGGAAATGGCAGGAGGCAAAACTCTACCAAAAAATCCAGGCCGCGCGCGCCGGCGCCGAGAAGTTCGTGCTGCACGACGGCCCGCCCTTCGCCAACGGCGACGTCCACATCGGCAACGCGCTCAACAAGATTCTCAAGGACATCATCGTCAAATACAAATCGTTGCGCGGCTACAATGCCCCCTATATTCCCGGCTGGGACTGCCACGGCCTGCCGATCGAATTCAAGGTCTCGCAGGAGATGCGCAAGGCCGGCGACTCCAGCGCGGACGCCGTCACGATTCGCAAGGCGTGCGACGCCTACGCCCGCAAATACATTGATCTCCAGCGCGAGCAGTTCAAGCGGCTCGGCGTGTTTGGCGACTGGGACAACCCCTACCTCACGCTGAACAAGGAATACGAGGCTGACGAACTGCGGTTGTTCGCCGACATCGTTGAAAAGGGCTTCGTCTATCGCGGTAAGAAGCCGGTCTATTGGAGCATCCCATGCCGGACCGCGCTGGCCGAGGCTGAAGTTGAATACAAGGACCACGTCAGCCAGAGCATCTACGTAAGATTTCCCGTTCTCGGCCAGCCGAACACAAACATCCTCATCTGGACGACCACCCCATGGACGTTACCCGCCAATCTCGCGGTGGCGTACAACTCCACCTTCAGTTACTCGCAAGTGCGGGTCGGAAGCGAAACATTCCTCGTCTCCTCACTCCTATTGCCGACGGTCGCGGAGAAGTGCGGCTGGGGCGGCTACGAAATCGTCCGCAGCCTCGACGCAATGCAATTGCGCCAGGTCGAGTTTCAACATCCGTTTTGCGCGCGCACGGGAAAACTGTTCGCCGGCGACAGCTTCGTGACCAATGACACCGGCACCGGCTTCGTGCATATCGCGCCCGGCCACGGCCTGGAGGACTACCAGCTCGGTCTGGCGAACGGCCTTCCTATTTACTCGCCGGTGGATGACGACGGCCGCTTCGCCTACTCGAACGAGTTGCCGCTCGAACAGCAGATGCCGAAGGAGCTCATCGGCAAAGCGATTCTCGAAAAGCACGGGAAGAGCGAGGCGAACGAGGCCGTGCTGCAACTGCTTCGCGACCGAAACATGCTGGTGCATCGGGAAGATTACACCCACAGCTATCCACATTGTTGGCGGAGCAAAACGCCGATCATCTTCCGCGCCATGGATCAGTGGTTTATTGGGCTTGAAGGGAATCGCAATTTTTCGAAGTCACTCGAGTTTAGCACAACAGAGATAGGAGTATTGAGGGACGCTTACATGAAGCCGGAGCCAATAACCGGACTCCGAAGTAAGGCCGTTCAGGCAATAGAAGAAATTGGCCGGAACAAAGGTTGGATTCCTGACTGGGGCAAGAATCGAATTTTGGGCGCAGTCATAAACCGTCCCGACTGGTGCATCTCCCGCCAGCGCACCTGGGGTGTGCCGATCCCGTTCTTTTACGACGAGCAGGGAAACCCTTTGCCCGACCCTTCGAAGGATTGCCAAACGGCCGCTGCAGTTGTTCGTAATGTGGCCGACCTAATCGAAAAGAACGGCTCGAACATCTGGTTTAAGAAGCCGTGCGCCGAGTTGTGGGTTTTGGTAAAACCGAAGGATTGGAAGGGCGCGGAGCCCGTCGCCAAGTCGAACGACACGCTGGACGTCTGGATTGATTCCGGGTCGTCGTCACGATCAGTCCTGATGCGACGAGCCGAACTCTACACAAGACTCAATACCCAGGACTCGAGACTTCCCTGGCAGGCCGACATGTATCTCGAGGGCAGCGACCAGCACCGCGGCTGGTTTCAGTCGTCGCTGCTGATCTCACTGGCCGGCAATGGGGCCGCGCCTTACAAGACCGTGTTGACCCACGGTTTCATGGTGGACGCCGACCGCGAGAAGATTTCCAAGAGCAAACAGGGCCAGAGTGTTTATGAGAAACCGCAGACCGCCGAGGCCTACGTGAAAAAATGGGGCGCGGACATTGTGCGGCTGTGGGTCGCCTCGCAGGATTTCCGCAATGATATCATCGTGAGCGATGAGCGGATCACCAAAGTCGCCGAGACCTATCGGGGTATCCGCAACGCGTTGCGCTACCAGCTCTCAAACCTCTATGATTTTGATCCGGCCAAACACACCGTGTCGGATGACAAGTTAACAGGACTGGACCGCTGGATTCTCGGCGAGTTCTCGCAGCTGGAAGCCGAAGTCGTCAAGGCTTACGACGCTTATGAATTCCACGTCGTTTATCAGAAGCTCAGTCAGTTCGCAGCGGTCGAACTCTCCGCGATTTACCACGACGTGATCAAGGACCGGCTCTACACCGATCCGACCAACTCACATCGCCGTCGATCGACGCAGACGGCGTTGCATCGAATAGTAACCAGTCTTTGCCAGATGCTTGCGCCGATTCTCTCGTTCACGGCGGATGAGGCGTGGCGGTTTGTCCCATGCACGAATTGCGAGTCGGTGCATTCAACCACGTGGATTGAGATCGAATTCACTTTTCACGAAAGTGAAAAGACCACATGGAAGCAGCTCTTCTTATTTCGAGAAAGGGCCCTCCCAATGTTAGAAGACATGCGACGGGAAAAGAAAGTTGGCAAATCCCTTGAGGCTGAAATCATCGCTCTCGGACCAGCAGAGCAAATATCATTTCTTAGTGAATGGAAAGATGCTTTCAGGGAATTGGTCAATGTATCCCAAATCCGAGTCAAGGTTGATGAACAATTCGCTTCAATAAGCCTCGTTGGAGGACAGGCTCCTGGCCAGAAATGCGAGCGCTGCTGGCACTGGGAAACCGATGTCGGCGCGAACAAAGAGCATCCGACCATCTGCGGGCGTTGCGTTGAGGCAGTGGAGCAGTTCAAAGCCGCTTCGTGATGCTCGGGGAGCGGGCCTCTGGCCGACGCGCTGCGGCGAGACGCCGAATTGTTTTGGAACGCGCGAGACTTGTTTCCGACGAGACGCCATGCTCCCTTTTCAGGCCCGCAACGCGATCATCCAAACTCCCCACGCCACCAGGGCCACGCCCACGATTCGGCCGAATTGAAATCCTTTCGGCAAAACTTTCTCCAACAGGACGAGCACGGCGATGATGGCAATCCACCAGATGTTCATCACGCCCGCCACGAACAACAACGCCATCAGAAACCAGCAGCAACCGGTGCAATACGCGCCGTGCTTCAGTCCCATCGCGAACGCGCCCGACCGGCCTTCGCGCCAGTCGGTCATGAGAAAACTCAATGGCGAGCGGCAGTGCCTGAGGCAGGCCCCCTTGAGCGGCGTCCACTGAAACACCCCGGCGACGATGAGCAGCGCTCCGCCCAGAATCGGACTCGTGCTCACCATCATTGGCGACAGGAGTGCCGTGGAATGCAGGACCCACTGCGCGCCGGCCGCGAGCGCGCTGAACGCGGTC
>DATNDF010000432.1 GCA_035607015.1 Candidatus Angelobacter sp.
CACGATCGAGGGCACAATTGGGGGAGGCAACGATAATATGCTCGGCGGCACACCGCCCGTGGCTCCGGGAGGCTCATTCATCAACGTCGGGCAGCTCAACACCATCGCGGGCGGCGGCGGGAATTTTATCTCCTCGTTCGCCCTGGGGTCCAGCATTGGCGGCGGCGCTTACAATTACATCCTGGGCGGTGAAAACTCGACCATTGGCGGCGGACTGAAGAACACCAACACCGGCAACTACGCGACCATTCCGGGCGGTGATCTGAACGTCGCCTCCGGGAACAGTTTTGCCGCCGGCCACCGCGCCAAGGCGGTAAACTCCGGCACGTTTGTATGGGCGGATTCTCAGAACGCTGACTTTACTTCGACAGCCACCAACCAATTCCTTGTCCGCGCCTCTGGCGGCGTGGGAATTAACACCACCAATCCCGGCGCGACCCTCGATGTGAACGGTTCCCTGCGCGTCGGCAACGGGACGACCGTCTTCAACAATCTACAAGCCGGGCTGGCACAGATGACCACCGATTCTGCCACCGTAAAAACCAATTTCACTTTTGCCTTTCCAAAATCATTCGGCTCCGTGCCCAATGTTCTGGTCTCCGCACGCAGCGCATCTGACGTGGATGACACCTTCGCCGTGACCGTGCGCCGGGTGACGACGACGACCTGCACCGTAAACGTCGTCCGCACCGATACCGCGGCCGGCTGGGGACAGCATATGCAAGTCACCTGGATGGCGTGGGAATAGGCAACCAGCGGATCGATCAAGTTATGAAGAACAGATTTCTGAAAACGGTTTACCTGGCTGCATTGCTTTACCTGACAGTGCACTGCCGGGCACAGAACTACGCTATTGACTGGTTCACCGTTGACGGCGGAGGTGGCACGAGCACTGGTGGCAATTACACTCTGAGCGGCACGATGGGCCAGCCCGACGCGGGAACATTGAGCGGCGGCAGCTACACGCTTGAAGGCGGTTTCTGGCCGGGACTGGTTGTGCCGTCAACGACCGGCGGCCCCACGCTTTTCATCCAGCTTTCCGGGGCCAGCGTGATCATCTCCTGGTCGCCCTCTTCTCCAGGTTTCGCGCTGGAGCAGACCGACAGCCTGGTGTCACCCTCCTGGTCCGCCGGGCCGACAGGAAATCCAACCGCGCCCATTCCCGCCAGCAGCGCGACAAAATTCTACCGGCTGAGCAAACCGTGACGCGTTATTCTTCGCGTCGGTAACCGAACCGACTCGCCTCACTTCCCTCGCGGATCCGCGTTATCCCGGAGGGGACGGTCACTCCTCGCTCTGCGCGAGTTTGGCGAGCACGTTGAAATCCTCCAGTGTCGTCGTGTCGCCTTTGATCTCCGTGCCGGAAGCAATCTGCTTGAGCAAACGGCGCATGATTTTTCCAGAACGCGTTTTCGGCAGGGCCTCGGCGAACCGGATGTCGTCGGGCTTCGCGACCGCTCCGATTTCCTTCGCCACATGCTGCCGCAGTTCCTCACGCACTTCCGGTGCGGCCTTCACACCGCTCTTGAGCGTCACAAACGCGACCAGCGCCTGCCCTTTCAATTCGTCGGGCCGGCCCACGACTGCGGCTTCAGCGACTTTTTGGTTGCTGACCAGCGCGCTCTCGACCTCGGCTGTGCCAATGCGATGGCCCGCCACGTTGAGCACGTCGTCGATGCGGCCGACGATCCAGAAGTAACCATCGTCGTCCTGCCGGCAGCCGTCACCCGTGAAATAGCTGCCTTTGACCTCGCTCCAGTAAATCTCCTTGTAACGCCGGGGGTCGCCCCAGATGCCGCGCAACATGCCGGGCCACGGTTTGCGAATAACAAGCTTGCCCCCCGTATTACGGGGAACGGCATTGCCCTTGTCATCCACGACTTCAGGAACGACGCCGAAAAACGGCAACGTCGCCGACCCGGGCTTGGTCGGGGTCGCCCCGGGAAGCGGTGTGATCATGATGCCGCCGGTTTCCGTCTGCCACCAGGTATCCACAATTGGACAACGCTTCCCGCCGATCACTGTGCGATACCAGATCCACGCCTCGGGATTGATCGGCTCGCCAACCGTGCCGAGCAGGCGCAGCGAACTCAGATCGTGCTTCCGCGGCCATTCGGTGCCCCATTTCATAAACGCACGGATGGCCGTTGGCGCGGTGTAGAGGACGTTCACGCCGTGTTTTGCAACGATGCGCCAGAATCGATCAGGCTCCGGCCAGTTCGGCGCGCCTTCGTACATCAGACTCGTCGCGCCATTCGCGAGCGGTCCATAAACCACATAGCTGTGGCCCGTCACCCAGCCAACGTCGGCCGTGCACCAATACACGTCGGTATCGCCAATGTCGAAAACGTACTTGGTCGTCAGCTTGGCAGTAAGCAGATAGCCGCCCGTCGTGTGCAGAATCCCCTTCGGTTTTCCCGTCGAACCGCTCGTGTACAGAATGAACAGCGGCGCCTCGCTGTCCATTTTCTCCGCGCGACAATGCGCATCGACATACTCGAGTTCACGGTGCCACCAAACATCGCGTCCTTCCGTGATGTGGACCTCGTTGTTCGCGCGCCGGAGAACAATGACTTTCTCGATTGTTCTCGCGAGCAGATTGCCTTGCGTGTCTTTCAGCGCGAGCGCTTCGTCCACATTTTTCTTCAACGCCACGACGGCGCCCCGACGGAAGCCCCCATCCGCGGTGATGACGAGCTTTGCCTGTGAATCGAAAATTCGATCGGCCACCGACTGTGCGCTAAACCCCCCGAAAACCACCGAATGCACCGCGCCGATTCGCGCGCAAGCGAGCATGGCGATGGCAGCCTCCGGGACCATCGGCAGGTAGATAATGGCGCGGTCGCCTGTCTTGAGGCCGTTTCGCTTGAGCACATTGGCGAACCGGCAAACCTCGCGGTGCAGTTGCCGGTAGGTCAGCACGCGCTCCTCGCCGGATTTGCCGTCCGTCGCCGGCTCGCCCTCCCAGATCAGCGCGGCCTTGTTCGCGGTCGGCGAGTCGAGCCATCGGTCAAGGCAGTTGTGGCTGACGTTGAGCCGCGCGCCAACGAACCACTTTGCAAACGGCGCCTTCCATTGCAAAACCTTCCTCCACGGTTTGAACCAGACCAGTTCATTTCCAGCCTGCCTGGCCCAGAATTTTTCCGGCGATCTGATCGATTCGCGGTAAAGCTTTCGATATTGGGCCAACGATGAAATGCGCGCCCGTTTTGAAAACTCTTTTGATGGCGGGAAAACGCGCTTTTCGTGAAGAACGGAAGTAATGGCCGAGAGTTTCGCTTTGTCGCTCATAACATCATTTTTGGAAACGCCCCGTCATCTTAGGAACGTGACCGGGCACGTCAACCTTCAAGGCTGAACTTTGAACTTTGAACTTGCAGCCCGGAACCCTATCCTCCGCGCGTGCCCGACGCCGGAGCAAAGGAAATCGACGCCTCGACGCGCTTCTGCGCGGTGTTCGGTCACCCCGTCAAACATTCCGCGTCGCCGGCCATGCAAAACGCGGGCATTCAGGCGCTGGGATTGAACTGGCGCTACCTGGCCTTTGACGTGCCTCCGGACAGTCTGCGCGAGGCAATCAACGGCGCCAGAGCGATGAAGTTCATCGGACTCAATCTAACCGTGCCGCATAAACTGTCCTCACTGGAGATGGTCGATGAGCTTGACGAGTCCGCAAAAAATCTGGGCGCCGTCAACACGATTCGTTTTGAAGCCCGCAATGCCGGGGGATCATGGGGACCCCTTGTTCAGTGCCGCGACGAGATCCCTCGCGAAATCCGCGCCGTGGGATATAACACGGACGCCGACGCGCTCGTTCTGGCACTGGGGGAGGACCTGGGGTTGCAGATTCTACGCGGGGCCGGGGTTTTGTTGTTGGGCGCCGGCGGCGCGGCTCGCGTGACCGCTTTGAAACTCGCACTGGAAGGCGTCGGCACGCTTTTCCTGGCCAACCGCACCGCCGCCAGGGCCGCTGCGATCGCCGCCGAAATTCAGAAACGATTTCCCCGCCAGGAAGTGTCGGTCGGATATCCGAGAAACCAGGTCGATCTGGTCATTAACGCGACTTCGCTGGGATTGAAATCGGAAGACCCGCTGCCGTTCGATTCGAAACAATTCTCACTGCGTCAGACGCGCGCGGTTTATGACATGATCTATCGTCCTGCCGAAACGGCGTTGTTCAAAGCCGCCAGGGCCGCAGGCTGCCGCGCCGCCACAGGTCTGGGCATGTTGCTCCATCAGGGTGGGAAGGCGCTGGAGATCTGGTCCGGAAAGACCGCGCCTCTGGAGACGATGCGCCGCGCGCTGGAAAAAAACATTTATGCCTAACGCACCATTCTGGCAGGTCATCCCCTTTCATTTCTGGTCCGTCGCTTTGTTCTGCTTTGGAAGCATCGTGGGCAGTTTTCTGAACGTGTGCATCCACCGCATGCCGCGCGGCGAGAGCGTGGTATCACCGCCGTCACATTGCCCGCACTGCAATTACTCGATTCCCTGGTATCTCAACATCCCGCTGGCCACCTGGCTGATGCTTGGCGGCAAATGCAGAAACTGCGGCGCTCCGATTTCGGTTCGCTATCTTCTGGTGGAACTGCTGACCGGCGCTTTGTTTCTGAGCTGCTGGCTGGTGTTCGGTGCGCAATCACCCGCGCTGGCGCTGGTTTATTGCCTCTTGCTGGCGGGATTCATCGCCGCCACATTCATTGATATCGAGCATTTCATAATTCCCGACGAAATCACCCTTGGCGGGATCGTGGCGGGTTTCGTCTGCTCATTTTTTGTCCACGCGCTGCACGCCGCGCCGACAACCGCAACCTCGCTGGAACGCTGCTTCGCAGGGGTCATCGTCGGCGCAGGCGTCATTTACGGGATTGTACGCCTGGGCAAGATGCTGTTCGGCCGGCAAAAATTTGAACTCGTCCCGGACAGCACGGTGTTTTTTACCGAAACGACCATGATGCTGCCGGACAGGGAGATTCCTTACGAAGAGATCTTTTACCGGAAATCAGACACCATTGTTCTTCAAGCCAAGACCGTGGAAATGGTGGACCGCTGTTATGCGCTCGTGCCGGTGCGTCTTTCGCCGGCCCTGCTCCGCGTGGGCGACGACACGTTCAAGCCCGACGACGTACAGCATCTCGAAGTAGTGACAAACGAACTGGTCGTGCCTCGTGAGGCGATGGGATTGGGCGATGTCAAATTCATGGCCGCCATTGGCGCATTTCTCGGCTGGCAGGCCGTGGTCTTCACTCTCATGCTCAGCTCCATTGTCGGTGCGACCTATGGTCTGAGTATGATTGCCTTGAAGAAACAAGAGTGGTCCGGCCGCCTTTACTACGGACCTTTCATCGCGCTGGCTGCGACCCTCTGGATTTTCGGCGGTGGCCGGATCATGCACTGGTGGCTGGGGCCGTAGCGCGAAACCATCCGCGTCATTCGCACTGCGCCTTGTGCCGCAACGCGTGGTCAACGAGCACGAGCGCTGCCATCGCTTCAACCATGGGTACGGCGCGGGGCAGCACGCACGGATCATGGCGGCCGCGCGCCTTCAGCGTCGTGTTTTTGAAATCAACGTCCACGGTTTCCTGCTCGACCATCACTGTGGCGACCGGCTTGAACGCGACGCGAAAGTAAATCGTCTGGCCGTTTGAAATACCACCTTGAATCCCGCCGGAACGGTTCGTCAACGTGTAAACCTTCCCGTTCTTTGCTCGAAATGGATCGTTGTGACGGGTGCCCGTCAACAGAATGCCGCCAAAACCTGATCCAACGTCAAAGCCCTTCGAGGCGGGCAGACTCAGCATCGCTTTGGCCAGTTCCGCTTCCAGCCGGTCGAACACCGGTTCGCCCCAACCGGGCGGAACACCGCGCGCCACCCCCAGAATGATGCCTCCGACGGTATCCCCCGCTTTCCTCATTCGCTCAATCAACCGGAGCATTTTCTCTGCGGCAACGGGATCGGGACAGCGGACAATATTCGCTTCGACATCCTTGAGTTTGATCACTTCGGGATCAACGTCGGCCACGATGCGCTGTACCTGCTGTACACAGGCAAGCACTTCGACGCCCCAGCGTTCCCGCAGGATTTTCTTGGCGATCGCGCCGGCGGCGACGCGCCCGACCGTTTCGCGGGCACTCGTACGTCCGCCACCCTGCCAGTTGCGCACTCCGAATTTTGCCTGGTAGGTGTAGTCCGCGTGAGACGGTCGAAACTTGGTCGCCATCTCCGAATACGCTTCGGGCCGCGAATCTTCGTTTTTGACCCAGAGGGAAATAGGCGTGCCGAGTGTCCTGCCCTCGAACGTGCCGGAGAGGATTTCGACCATGTCACTCTCCTTCCTGGGCGAAACGATGCGGGATTGTCCTGGACGGCGGCGATCCAGATCAGGCTGGATGTCGGATGCAGCCAGCTCCAGGCGCGGCGGACAGCCATCAACGACGACGCCCACGGCGCCGCCATGCGATTCGCCCCAGGTGGTGACGCGGAACAGGTGGCCGAACGTGTTTGCCATGCGCACAGAGTGGGGGAAAAGCCGCATTAGGTCAAATTCCCAGCGGACGGAAAAACCGCGCCTTGATCTATCGAATCCGGCCCGGACTAATTTGCACGAGGTTTGTCCTACTTTTGCCCGGTGCTTCGATCAAAAACGCAGCGCGCGTCCTTTAGAATCTGCACCTTCTCCACGTCATCGAGCCTGAATTTCATTTCTACTCCGGTTTCGACATCAGCGGCTCTCAAACAATTGATCGCCCAGATGACGGTCGTGTCGAATGTGCCACCCTCGCGGAGCCTGGACGTTGACTTGATTTCGAGGTCGTAGATTTCTCCGTCAGCAAACGACACCCGCACGCCTTCACCCTCGAGTGCGGCGATTATGTTTCTCAGGTCCTCACGCGCCGACATGAGGCGCTCCTTGATAAGCGTGACCGGGCCCGGTCGGAACAGGCGAGCGCAAAACTGAAGGCGAATCGGGACCGTCCGGTCGAATGATTTCGACTTTCCACTCATCTTGGGCGCTGCTGATTCGCAGCTGGCTTGGTCGGGCCTCGC
>DATNDF010000433.1 GCA_035607015.1 Candidatus Angelobacter sp.
GCACCGTCGGAACGAACAGCGAGTCTCCTTGCGGAAACATGGCCAGATACACCGCCTGCACTTCTCCTTCCACTGCGGCGGGGTTTTTTGTATCAACCTGCGGATACATTTTGGTTAATTTAACGGCTCCGACCCGGAATGCACGCATTTTCTTGGCATGGACGGGTCGGAATGAGCGCGTTGCGGCCAATGTCTGGACCGGGATGACGTTGTGAAGGCCGGATCATTTCTTTACGGATGGAAAGCATGAGCGAAACCATTCTCAGTTTTGTGCATGACATCACTCGGACCATTGTGAACTTCCGTCTCCCTGAATCGCGGCATCGTACGCGCACACAGCGCACCCGCGAAACGCGCCGCAAAATACCCGCTGGACTAAACACGGCAATGATTAAAAGTATCCCGCGCTTGCGCGCGTAAAAAACCAGGCCCATGGCTCATCATCCGCATCTCAGCTCCAGCACGGATCCGACATTTGCAGCCAAATCGCGCTCGACCTGGGAAATCATCCGGCGCGTGGCGGTTTATCTGCGCCCTTACAAGGGGATGGCCGCGGCCAACGTCGGCTGCGCAGTGCTTTCCCTGGCCTTTGCGCTCGCTTATCCGCAGTTGATCGGCGTCGTCATTGACCGGGTGATCGGCCAGAAACAGGCCGCGTTGCTCGCGCCGGTCATGCTGGGTTTGCTCGGCGCGTTTCTCCTGCGCGACCTGTTCAACAGCCTGCGCATCCGCATCAATAACCGGTTCGAGCAGGATGTGATCTACGACATGCGACGCGCTGTCTATGCGCGCCTGCAACGGTTGCCGGTGGGTTACTTCGACCAGCGCGCCTCCGGCGATTTGATGACACGGGTCCTCGAAGACGTGAATGCCGTCGAACGCGTTCTGATTGACGGCACCGAGCAGGGGACCGTTGCCGTGCTTAGCATCGCCGGCGTGCTGGCCATCATGTTTCACTACAACCCGATGCTGGCTCTGGTCGCGATGGCCCCCGTGCCGCTGCTGACCGCCGGGGCCATCTGGTACACCGTCACCGCGCATGGCCGGTATCGCGCACAACGCCTGGCGGCGAGCGCCATGAACGCCTTGCTGATGGACAACCTGCAAGGCGTCCGCCAGATCAAGGCGTTCGGCCGCGAACCGCACGAGGATTCGCGCTTCACCCGGCGCGCCGACGACCTCCGCCAGGGCACACTCAAGGTGATGCTCGCCTGGGCGAACTACTCCCCCGCGATGAGCTTTGTCACGGCGCTCGGCACGGTGTTTGTACTGTGGTATGGCGGCGGCCAGATGCTCGCGGACAAGATGACAGTCGGAGAACTGGTCAAATTCCTGATCTACCTCACGCTGTTCTACGAACCGGTCGCGCGTCTTCACGGCCTGAATCAAATGCTGCAGGCCGCGCGTGCCGGCGGCGAACGGGTGTTCGACATCCTCGACGCGCCCATGGAGCGGCCGGGCAACGAACCCCGCGCCGCCCTGCGAATTCCGGTCCGCGGCGAAGTGATTTATGACGACGTCGGTTTTAGCTATGGACCGGAGCGAGTTGTCCTGAAAAACGTTTCCCTCCACGCGAGGCCCGGCGAAATGATCGCACTGGTCGGACCCACGGGCGCCGGCAAGTCAACGCTCGTCAACCTCCTGCCCGCCTTTTACGAATTGTCTTCCGGCCGCATCACCGTTGATGGCCAGGACATCAGTTCGGTGTCGCTCGAATCGTTGCGCGCGCAGATCGCCATCGTCAGCCAGGAACCGTTTCTCTTCAACGGGACCGTTCGTGAGAACATTCTTTATGGCAAACTCGACGCCACCGACGACGAACTCAAAGGCGCGGCCCGCGCGGCCAACTGCCACGAATTCATCTCCCGCTTGCCCGAAGGCTATGACACGCGCGTCGGTGAACGCGGCGTGAAACTGAGCGTCGGTGAAAAACAGCGCGTCAGCATTGCTCGCGCGTTGTTGAAAAACGCGCCCATCCTCATCCTCGACGAAGCGACCGCCAGCGTGGACACGGGAACGGAACGACTGATCCAGGAAGCGCTTGAACGTTTGATGGCGGGCCGCACGAGCTTTGTCATTGCGCATCGTTTGAGCACGATTCGGCAAGCGGACCAGATTCTGGTGCTGCGGCACGGCGAAATCATCGAGCGCGGCACGCACGAGGAGCTGCTCGAAGCGGACGGCCTCTACGCCAAACTCGCCCGCATTCAGAACACGACAACCATTGAAGAGGGCTTTGAAAAGCTGGCGGTGAATTGATTGGAGAACCGGCGGTCTACTGGAGGGATCTCGGTGCCAGGCAGGCAAGCATCATCTGACGTAGTACACGATCGGCGTGCACAAACCATGAACGATGCAGCCCGCAAGCGCCAGTAAAGATGGCTCGAAATACTTCGACCGTCTTTCATCGGGCTTCGACTCTTTACGGGCCGCAGACCATCCCCAACCAAGTGTAACCAGGAAAACAGTCGCCGCTGCCAACTGCAACGCTACGTGTACTAAAGATCTATCTTGCGCGAAAAAATGGAACGGAATCAGCGCAGCACTTGCGATCGCGAGCTTGAACAGGGAGGAAATGGTAGTCATGGGTTCTCCTGATTGAGCCTGCGTTCATGAAAGCAGATTTGCGGCCTTTCGTGAAGGATTAGTTGGGAGTTCCAAGTCGCGCTCCGGCCGACGGGCAGCTGCAATCCACACGAGAATCTGCTCCGCGGACTTCTGTGGCTGTGTGCCCAGCGCGTTGTGGTCCGCACGCCACAGAGTTTTGCCGCCGCGATAGCCGGGACAATTCCTCCGCAGCCACCACCGCACAAAGGGCCACGGCACCAGCGGGTCTACCAATCCCGCGAGATAGTAAACCGGGAAACGAGTTTGTCGTGCCACCGGCCGCAGGTCATTGTTTGCAATCAATCCATAGCGATGAACGATGGCCTGCCGGTCCGCCTCCTGCGTCCGGTTCGCGACAAATTCGGCAATGCTTGCCAGCGTTTCCGGCGCGTGTTTGTGACGGAACTTCGCGTAGCGCGCATAGGCGGCGCAGAACAGTTTCACAATACTCATCGGAACGCACTCGCTCGCTCGCCGCGCCACGCGGACGGCCCAATTCACGGGATGCCGCACGAATCCCCCTGTCAGAATCAGCCCGAGCGGACGAAAGCCGCCAGCGGACGCCTGGGAATGTTTGATGATCTGCCAGGCCGGCTGCGAGCCGAATGACTCGCCCAGCAACCATCCTTCGCGAATGCTGTTTGCTGACAATGCTTCTTCGATCTCGCGCGTAAGATCGTCCAGCGTGCCTGTCACTGATCGCGGATAGGTGAATTCGACGAATCGTGTTTTGCCCGCAACGGCCGCGCGAAAGCTGCTCACCAGAGTCCAGTCGCCGTGCATGCCGGGCAGGTAAACCAGCGTCGGCAGCGAGGCGTCGCCGTGGATGCGGATTTGAAGTTGATCAGCAATCATGGGTGAAGCTCACTTGAACAGACTTCCTGCGCTTGCGCCAAACCCAACCGATCAGAATCAGCCCGCCTATGAACCCCGAACCATAGCTCGCCAGATGCGCCCAAAGATCTGCCAAAAAGCGCGCGTGAAGAGATTTGGCAATTTCCGAAGCAAGAGGGTCGGTCAACCAAATCTTGCCCGCGAGAGCCAGCACATATCCTACGATTCCAGCGGTCAACGCAGCCAAAGACATGATCAATAATAGAAGGAGAATTGGACGGCGCAGGGATCGAGCAGTGAGCTTCGTGTGATTTCCGCAACGCGAGGCCATGGCCAGTGGAACGCCGAGAATCAATCCAACCCACCAGGTGGCAATCACGCCCCAACCCAGGCTAAGCAGCGTCGGCGACTCCGTCGAAAACACAGGCAGGTGGCCAACCGTGAAATATTCGATGCAAATCCTCGCAGTGATTTGATCATGTACGATGCCGTATGCGACCGCCGCAACAACGCTCACGAGAATTATTTTGAAGAACTGCATGGCAATCTTTTCTTGAGTCCGAAGATCGTTTGAACTTTTTGAAAATCTAATACCCCGAACACGCCTCAAAAACCAAACGAGATTCCTTCATGGCCGCCACTTCTAATCAGGACATAACCCTCATAATCTCTTAGCACTGTATCAGGATCGATGCTCACTTCCAAAACATACTTCGTTCGTGAATCCAAAGTAAAATGCACCTTTGACAAATCGTATAACCACTGTGCACCAGAGCCTCCAGACCAAATGAACTCTGACAGCTTATGCTTATATTCGAGGATAACTTGCCCGGCCTCGTCTTTCAAAGTCAGCGCCAGTGTACCTCTCAGGTCATCAATGAAAGGCGGATTTGGGTGAGAACCGCCATTGCGCCATTCCAATTGTTGCGGGCCTTCAATTGCAAAATAGATTTCCTTGCGCCAACCGTCCTTTGGAAGGCCATGGAAATGGTAGGTCAAATCAATAGGGTGGTCTAACCTCACACGCTTGAAACGGGCTTGGTAACCACCGCCACCCTGCACGAGACCACCGTCAGGCATGGCGACAATTTCTCCGTCACCCCAGTAATTCGAGATTGCTCGCTGTGTGGAACAAGATGTCTGAAAGAGCACAACAACGAGTCCCATGCTTGCGACAAGGAATTTCGCGGTGTGTTTGGCAGAATTCATTTTGTCGCCTCAGTCAAACTTTTTGCCAGTTCCCGATGGTCCACCTTGCCCGTCCCAAGTTTCGGAATCTCTTTCACCACTTTGATCTCGCGCGGCACACAGAGATTGGTCAAACCCCTGGCTTTGATGGCTGCGCGCATTTCGTCGAGTGTGAGCCGTGGTTCGTTCGTTACTGCAACGAGCATTTCGCCCTTGTCTTCGTCGGGACGGCTCAGGACGGCGACCTGGCAGCGCAAACCGTAGCGGGGGAACGCGCCGACCAGCGCGTCTTCGACGGCGGCGAGGCTCACCATTTCGCCGCTCACCTTGGCGAAGCGTTTGAGCCGGCCAAGGATCGTCACGTAACGCTCCGCATCCACGCTCACGATGTCTCCCGTGTCATACCACCCACCGAGCGCCTTGAATTTCTCGTTGGCGTCGGGATTCAGATAGCCCTTCATCACATTCGGTCCGCGCACCAACAAACGGCCTCCTTCGGATACGCCCTCCACCGGTTCGAGTTTGTATTCGACGCCCGGCAACAGTTTCCCGGCTGAACCATGCCTGGCCTCCATCGGGGTGTTAAGGCTGACACACGGGCTGCATTCGGTCGCGCCGTAGCCTTCGAGGATGCGCACACCGAACCGGCGCGACCAGAGATTCGCCGTTGCCTCCTGCACTTTTTCCGCGCCGGCGAACATGTAGCGCAGGCTGCGGAAATCGTACGGATGCGCCTTGCGCGCATACCCGTTGAGAAAAGTGTTGGTCCCGATCATGATGGTGCAGTCGCGGTCATAAAAAACCGTCGGCACGACCCGGTAGTGCAGCGGCGACGGATAAATGAAGACGTAAATGCCGCGCACGAGCGGAAACAGCGTCCCGATGGTCAGGCCGAAACTGTGGAACAATGGCATCGCGTTAAAAATGCGGTCGCGGTCCTCGATGTCGGTGATGACCAGCAACTGCCGGATGTTGGCGATGAGGTTGGTATGCGTCAGTTCGACGCCCTTGGGCACGCCTTCCGATCCACTGGTGAAAAGGACAACCGCCGTGTCGTCTGGCCGGGCCGGCGAAAGGCGGAGCGCGGAGCGCAACGCCAATTTATGACGGAGGCCGGTGAAGAGTTTTTCGGAGCCGGAAATACGAGACCGCACGTCTTCGAGGAAAATCATTTCGATGCCCGCCTTGACGAGCGGATCGACATTGATTCTGGCCCGCAGGAGGAAGGAGCGCGAAGTGATGATCCGCTTCAATCCGGCGAGCTGCGCGCAGGCGAGCATTGTGGTCGCGCCGGTCGAGTAGTTCAACACAGCCGGCACTTTCTCCGCCGCCCAGAGGCTCAACAGCACGATGGGCGTGGCATTGGTGTTGGGCAGAAGAACGCCGATGCGTTCGCCGCCCGTCGCTTCGAACATTTTGCGCCATTGGCGCGCCATCAAATCAACGCCGATCATCAACCGTCGGTAGGTGAGCGTCTGCCGCGTCGCGTCCTCCGAGATGACAAACCGCGGGCAAAGTCCCGCGCGCTGCTTTATCGCGGCAAGAATCGTGGCCGGTTCCTGCTGCATCTCGACGGCAAACCGATGCGCAATCATCCGGTCGCGGAGCCAGTTGGTCAGCGTCGCGCGCGCCCGGGCCGTGCTCGCGTGTTCCAGTTTCGGCGGCACAAGCGGGTCGTTGAAGTGCACGGTGACGCGGGGAAACCATTGAGTGAGGTTCCCGTTCATTGTCAGCCGGTGCGGCAGGCGATCGGGCCCGCGCACGTGACAGGTGATGACCTTGGCACCGGTCTTGTGCAGCAGAAAGCCGGTGCCGTCGAAAAGCTTCATCAAAGAGCCGGTGCGGGTGAGCCGCCCTTCCGCGAAGAGCACGAGCCGGCCGCCGCTCTGCAGGAATTCCGCCACGCGTTTGAGCGAATAGGGCGACGCCGTGTCGATCGGGAAGGTACGTGAGTTCAGCATGATTTTCCGGTGGAGCCAACTGGTTTGCGCGCTCACGCTGGAAACCACAAACCTCCAGTCGTCCTCCAGGCAAAGGCCGAGAAACAACCAGTCAATCAGGGCCGTGTGGTTGGGGAGGAGAAGAACCGGACCTGGAACGTTTAGCGCGGCTTCGTTGTACGCTCGAAAACGAAAGAGCAGCCGGAGCAGAAACCGTATGAGTGTTTTCATGGTTTGGAAAATCTCCCGAGCAGCGTCTTCATTGAAAGCCAGCCGATCAACAAGGCGGTAACGAGGACGGAAAATGGCGCGAGCCAATGGTCGGGCGGCAGACGGCCGGGCGCGGCAAGGTCAAGCGAACCGGTGATGGTTTCACCCTGGCCGGGATAAGGCGCGGAAACCACCACGCGTCCGGTCCGGTCAATCAGTTGCGAAACCCCGGAACTGCAAACTCGAAAGATCGGGATGCCGTGTTCCGCGGCCCTTACCAATCCAACCCGGGCGTGGAGGCTGTGTTGATATCCGCCCCAATCCGCGACGTCCATGGTGGGAGCAATAATGGCCCGGGCGCCCTGTTCGATCAGTTCATCGGTGACCCGGCGGTAACTCAAATCATAGCAGATACATATCCCGAGCCGGCCCCAGGGTGATTCCCAAACATTCTGCTCTTCAGCTGGCCTGCCGTCATTGAAAAACTGGATCGGGACACTCTTGACCTGCCGGAATACGATGTCACCACCGGGACCGACCACGAAGGCCGTGTTGTAAAACTCTTTGTCGGTGATGAAATCCTTCCCGCCGGCGATGAGGTACTTCTTTTGCCGCCGACACCAGTCCCTGACCCGCTCCGGAACCGGGCCGTCAAACGTATATTCGCTGAGAACAAAAAGTTCTGCATTCGGATGACCGGCCAGCAGTTTATCCAGGACTCCGGGCACTTCGAGCGGAGCCGGAAATTCCATTTGCACCCCGGCGACCTGCATGGCGCGAGCTTTTTTAAGGGCCGGATGGCCATTCTGAAAATTCGTAAAGCAGGCAAGAGCGACGAGAGAAAATGTGAAAGCGACGCGAGCGCTCTTCCGCGGAAACAATGAAAGTGTGGCAATTACCACCATCAACGCCATCGCAATTCCATACGCGCCAAGGTGACTGATAACGAATACTTGTGGAGCCGCAGCGAATGCGTAACCGACGTTCAGCCACGAAAACCTCAGGTAATATAGTTCGCTGCGGAAATACTCCAGTCCTGTCCAGATGAACGGGATCAACAGCGGCGCCAATGACCCGAGCCGCTTTCGACACAATCGCGCCAGCGCGACAAACAGTCCGAGCCAGAACGGCAGCACGGTCCAAAGCGCCACCGCCGGCCAGCCGAAAATCGTCCAGAAGAACGTGAGATGCGGCGCATAGACCGCGTAACCGATGACCAGCCCGAAATAGAACGCCCTGCGCGGCGTGGGCAGCGCGGCAAGCCGGTAAAGGCAACCGAGGTAAACAATCATCAACCAGCTCAACCGCGGAAAGCCATACGCCAGATGGAACGCAACGACGGCGCCGGCTGCCAGTGCGATGGACTGCTTCCACGAAAACACCCGGTCTCCGGCATCAGTCCCGTTCACCGGCGCAGGCGCTTTTTCGGCAGACCGCGCGTTGCCAGCCGAGTTCATGTTTTCTCATTTCTGGCCACCTTCCCGGCGTTGGCGCAAACGCACGCCAGGTCGTTGACCAGTTGATTCGCGCGGTTGACGGCAAGCTGGCCCCAGACCTTTTCAGCCGCCGCATAGTAGCGGGGGAGAATCAGCTCAATGAGTTTCCTGCCGGCAGGCGTCAGCATCACGCGATAAGCACGGCGGTCGTCCGCGCTGTCGCGGCGCTGCACAAGGCGGCGCGCCTCCAGGCGGTCCACCAGGCCGGTCACGTTCGAGCGATGCATGATGAGCGACCGGCTGAGTTCGATTTGCGTGCAACCGGCGGGATGGTCACAAAGCAGATTGAGCACGTTGAACTGGCTCGGGCTGAGATCCCACCGGGCAAAGAACAGCCGGCTGGCGTTCCAGAGCGTCTCCGCCGTGCGCAAGAGTTGCAGCAAGGCGTGGTACCGGGGTCCGGGGGAAACGGCCGTCTGGGGGCGCATACCGGGATTGTCTATATTCAGATTGTTTATATGTCAACAATTATCCTCCCCGCGGCCCGGTCGCCCGGATGTGCCGGGCCCGCCACGCTTTCGCATGTGCGTTGCCAAGCGCCGCTTTTATTGGATACGATATTGGCGTGAGACAGTTTTTGGCGTTGGCTGGACTGTGGGTGCTGTTGGCCGCCGTTGCGCTCCGCGCGGTGGAGCCGGACGACCGGTTCGTCCGCATCTATACCTTGATCCAGCAGGCGGATGCGTTGAAGAAAGGCGGGCGGGAAGACCAGGCAAGGCAAAAGTATGTTGAAGCACGGGGAGAACTCGAATCTCTACGCAAGGAGTATCCCGGCTGGAATGAAAGCGTCGTCGAATTCCGACTCAAATACATTGCGGAAAAATTGGGACAAAACGGTGATTTATCCGGAAAAAGTCCGGCCGACGCGGAAGCAGCCAAAGCGTCCCGGGCCGGCGAATCCAACGGCACCGTCCAACTCCTGCAGGGACAGGTCCGCCAGTTGACGGCCGACAAGGAATTGCTCCAGGCCAGACTCAAGGAGGCGTTGACCGCGCAGCCGGCGGCAGTGGACCCGCGCGAGCTGGCGAGGGCCGAGGAACGAATCAAGGTCCTGGAGAAACAGGTCGGAGTGTTGAAGGCCAACCTGGAGAAGGCGGAATCAAAGCCGGACAAGCCGGTCGATCCCGTGGTGCTGGAGGACGCGCGCAAAGCGTTGGATGTGGTCTCTCAAAAGCTCGCGCGGCAGACCGAGCTGACCGCCACCGCGACATTGGAAAAAGAGGCGCTGCAAAAACGCCTGCAGGCGTTCATCGATGGTGATGAAATAAGAGCGCTGCGATCCGAAAATGAATCCTTGAGAAGACGGGCCGGCGGGTTGGCGGCCACGGCCGACGCGCAAACTGGTGCGCCCGCCAACGGGAACGAGAAACCGGAAGGCCGGCCCGCCGAACCCGCAGAGCGGCGCGGCGCAGCTGTGGCGCTAAAAACAAATACGCCCGGAAAAGGAACGAGTGAACGGGAAACAATCGCACCAACCAACGTGGTGATGGTGTCCGCTTTACAAACCGCGCTGCGATCGGTTCAACAGGAAAGGGACGAGTTACAGAGGAAACTTGACGCAGCGACCAGGGAGTTGGACGACTTCAGGGCCCGCAAGCCGTCGGCCCAAACGAATCCACGGACGGACCGGGCCACGGTATCGGGCCTGAGAACCGGTGTTTTCGACACAGGGAAACCTTCTGGTCCGCCCGAAGAGCAGGCTTTGCTGAAGCCGCCGGATACCACCTCACCAGAGAGAAGCGATGCGACCGGAAAAAAGCCTTCGGGGATGCGGCCGCCAGCGGAGTCACCCCTGCTCACTGAAGCCGCGCGCGCGTTTGCGGCTCATCGTTACGAAGAGGCGGAAAAGAAATACTCTGCGGCCCTGCGCATTGAAGGGAAGAACGCGAACGTTCTGGTCAGGCTCGCGGCGGTCCAGATCGAGCAAGGCCGGCTGGCCGACGCGGAACGAAACCTGGGCGAGGCGCTGATGGCCGATCCCAAGGACACCTCCAGTCTGTCACTCCTGGGCACCCTGAAAATCCGCGAAAAAAAATATGATGCGGCACTCGACGCGCTCAGCCGCGCCGCCCAGCTCGATCCAACAAATGCCGACATTTTTCAGCATCTCGGAGTCGCGCTGGCGGAGAAAGGACTGCGCGAACCCGCTGAGTCGGCGTTCCGGCGCGCGCTCCAACTCGCGCCCGATAACCCGGGGGCGCATCACGGCCTGGCGGCGGTTTACGCGGGCCGGCACCCCCCTTCGCTGGAACTGGCACGCCGGCACTATCAGAAAGCGCTGCAGGCCGGAGGCGCGAAAGATCCGGAACTGGAGAAGGTTTTAGACGCGCACAAGCCCGGGGTACCGTCAAAATGAACGCTGCGCGACCGGGCAAATCCGATTTGTTTTGCGGGCGGCTGCGTTGTTGTTCATTCGTGGGTCACGGTTATCGGAAATGTTGCGTCAATATCTC
>DATNDF010000434.1 GCA_035607015.1 Candidatus Angelobacter sp.
CGACGTAACCGCCACCGCTGTGCCAGGAGACCCAGGCCGGCGCCCATTGCGTCTGTGGCACCCAATACCAGCCATATTGGTCGGTGAAATCCCAGCGACCGTAGTGATACGTGGCCCAGGCCCATGGCTCATCGCTGACCCAGTACCAGCCGGCGTCGGTTCTCTGCCATTTGCCGTTACAGTAGGGTCGCCATCCGGCTTCTACCCGGGCCGGTCTCCAGCAGCGTCCGTAGGAGCCGATAACGACCCATTCCCCGAGCGGAGTGAGTGGCTCATAAAAATCGCTGTCAGTGCGAATCTCCACCGCAGGCAGCGGCACACTCACTCCGACCGATAGCGACGGTTGTCCAAAAGTTGTGTATCCTGAAACTGCACCGCACATCACGAGTCCGATCATACCGATCAAAGGTTTGGTTTTATTCATGGAATTCTCTTTCTGGGTTTCTGGCGCTGACTCACTTCCCCTTGCGGGAAAGTATTTGTTGTTCACGCCTAGTCGCGTTCTTTTTTGCCCTTCCTGTTATCTTCATCGTGACCTTCGTTGCGACCCTGGCTTGATTTCGGTGGCGCCCAATGTTTCGGGTACTGCCGGACAACTGCCGCGTGATGAATCGCCGGGGAGTCGTGGAAACCGAGCCTCACTGACGGCGAGGCAAACAGCACGTCAGCCGAGACGCGCGGCGGAGCCGGTCGCGACACCCATGCGCGGCCGTCCCGATAGGTATATTGGTGTCTGCTGCTGCTGTAATAGACCTGGTAACCGGGGTAATACACGTATTCGTCCTGCACCGCGACCTCGACTGACGAGGGCTGCACATACACACCCTCGGAACGCGGCCCGTCCACGTAACCGACGCATCCGGTCAGCGCTCCCAAAAGCGCAGCGCCAAACACGAACCTGATTTTATTGACTGAGCGGTTGGTTTTATTCATGGAATTCTCGTTCTTTTTTGGCGGGTCTGTGTCCGCGAATCTCGTTTGCATAATTATTTTTTCGTTTTAGTGGTTGTTCGGTTGCCGACACGCCACCTCACGGCGCGATTTTGTCACTCACCCACTGGCGTGACTGTTGGAAACCCTCTTTCAATGAATCGTAAGCCTTTCTGGTGCCCCTCTTGACAGAATCCCAGGTGGATTCGGTGGCGTTCTTGACCTCGTCGAGTTGCTTGTTCAACCGGGTCGATTGTTCGCGCATTGCCTGAAGTTTGGGTTTGGCATCGGCTTTGACCTCGTCGCTGGATTTTTCGACATTGGCAGAGATCTGGTCCAACTTCTGGTCGATCTCGGCCAGTTGACCCCGCATTTTTTCGGCGAACTCAGCTTTCTGCGCGAAGGTATAGTCCTTCATATCCCGTGAGGCTTCAGCGGTCTTATCCTGAACCTTGTCGAGTTGTTGGGAGGTGGTCCCTTCTTTATCGCAGCCCGCCGCGACAGCGGCGACAGCGAGGAGTGCGATCATCAGTTTATTGCGTTTCATAATTGCGTCTTCGGTTGCGTTTCGGGTTTGCAGTTGTTTCGAGTTATTAGCGTCAGGCACTCGCATTCGACGAGCACGAGCTAGGGCGAATTTCGCCGCCGCTCAGTCCTGGTTCTTGCGTGTATCGTTGTGAGTTATAGGCTACGCGACGGCCCGCCTCCTGCCAGCGGGGGGTATCCCCCACGGTGAATTATATGAAGCTTCCTCGAAAATGCACCGGCTGCTCCGTATTGGTGCGTGGCTGGATTTCACGGGCGTGGTTTGCTGTGCGAGTGCTGGCTCTGGTTGACTCATCAACAATCCGTCCGCGCAGCCGGCGGCTCGGGAGCCGCACTTGGAGCGGGTTCCCTGATCCGGTGCGTCGCAAATTATTTTGTCTTCGAAAGCAACAGTAAGAACGCTTCGTGGTAGAGGTTCTCCATATCCTCACTCACTGCTGCCCGCGCACGGGTACGTTCGGGTTGTGACTCGTTTTCGCCGGCAATTTTCGCCAGGTGTCAGGCATAACTCAGCGTCTCGGTCCGGGTTGCGTAGCGCCACTTTCGACTGAAGACCTGGCCTTCGGTGATTGACAGCCCGTCAGAACGCAAGCGAGCGATAACATCACAATGAGCGATGGGGAGAGGATCTGCATGGTATTCGTATGAATTGAAATCTGGAGTTAGTCCCGGCGTCCGAAGGTGGTGTCCAGCGACTTCAGGTTGCGGGCGTTTTGGATCGCCCTGGGATCCAACCGTGGGCGTCGCAGAATCCAGCGAGAGGCGACTGCCCGTTCGTCCTCCGGACGGTTCATGATCAAAGCGGCGCAGAGTGTTTGCTTTTTCAGCCACCAGACACTGAACTGCTTTTCATATATGTTGCCCCGATAAACCACCTGGTCATAGCCGGTCGCATCGCCCCAAAATTCATAAGTGAGGTCAAAAAAATCCGAGAAGAAATAGGGAACGTGGATAAACGGCTGGAGTTTTCCCGTCATGTTGCGCATTGCCACCCGCCCTTGCTCCACGGCGTTGTCCCAGTGCTCCACCCTCATGCGGCGATGGAAAATTTGATCGGGATAGTTGGCTATATCACCGGCAGCCCAGACGCCCGGCACACTTGTCTCAAGGAATTTATTGACCTTGATGCCGTCGTCCGTGTCCAGGGGTGTCCAGCGAAACAGTTCCATGGATGGGGTCACTCCAATTCCTGCCACGACAAAATCTGAGGGGACTTGATTTCCCGATGCCAATACGACCTGGCACTCGTGATTCTTATGCGTCAAGGCGACCACCTTTTCGCTTTTCATGAACGTAATGCCGCGATCTGCAAACTGACGCTCAAAAAAAGTTGAAATGGGTGGTGTGAACAGACGTTTCCACACGCGATCGTCTGGAAAAACCATGGTTGTGCACACTCCGTGGCTGGCCAGAACGGAGGCGACCTCCATTCCAATAAAACCTGATCCAATCACCACGGCCCGCCTCCCTCGTTTGATCTGCTCCCGAATGCCCTGCGAATCCGTCATCTGCCGCAGATAAAAGACCCCGGACCGGTTGGCTCCCGGCACCTTTAACCGTCGAACTGTCGAACCCGTGGCGACGAGCAATTGATCAAAGCCAATGACTTGACCCGAAGTGCTCTGGAGACGGCGGCGGCGGAAGTCCACTTTCCTCACCCGGAAGTTGCGGAAAACAGCGATGTCATGTTTGCGATAAAAAGCCGCGTCAGAAATCTGAATGTCCCTGGCCTTTTCCTGGCCGGCCAGAAAACCCTTCGACAAAGGTGGGCGTTCATAGGGCAGCGCATTTTCAGCCGTGACGATTGCCAGCTCCCCCTTTTTACCGCTCTGCACGACGAACTCCTTGGCCGCGTACCCAGCAACCACGCCCCCGCCCAGGATGACGATCGAAAACGACTTCATGGTTTCGGAACAAAGTTGCGCCGATCACGGCACAGAAAACTTCGAGAGCACCTCATCGCATTGCCGGGCAAGCGAGAAATCTTTTTTGGTGAGTCCTCCTTGATGGTTCGTCTTTTTGTTTTTGTTTACCTTCATTCGTCATCACCAGAAATGGCAAAAGTGTTGCCGCGGTCGGCGGAACGGATTTTGCCAGTTAGTCCACCACCAGCTTGACGGCGGTGTCGCCGCGCAAGGCTTTGGAATACGGACAGGTCTTGTGCGCTTCGTCCATGATGCGTTGAGCCTGGGTGCGATCAATTCCGGGGAGTTGAGCATGCAACTCCACCGCGAGGCGGTAGCCGCCCTGGTCATCCTCGATCAAACTCACCAGCGCCCGCACCGTGGAATCTTTCACCGGTGTTCCCAGTTTTTTGGCGGCGTTGCCCAGGGCGCCGTGGTAACAGGCGGAATACGCGCCCGCAAACAACAGCTCGGGATTGGGACCGCGTTTCTCAGCGCCTTTCTCCAACGGATTTCCCAACGTGACATTCAGCAACTGGTCCGGGGTCTGAATGGTTCCCGAACGTCCGCCCTTGGAAATCGCTTCCGCTGTGAACAAGGTTTTCATAATGTATTGAGTGCTTGGTCGCGCAGTCTGGTGGAGTCCTCGGCGGAACGGCTCAACGGCGAAGCACGAGAACGATGACAACGATGAGGAGAAGGAGGCCGACCGAACCTCCACCAACCCAGATGACATTGGCAAGTGACGGCGAGATTAACAGGTGCATAATTGTTCTTTCACTTCGTTGGTCGTCATTTTCTGGAGTGATGCTACGCCATCGGTTGGTCTTTACCACGGGGGGAGTAACCCCCCGGTGGATTCTTGCGTGCGGTTCGAAGGTTGATACAACGGTTTTGGTCGAACCGGCTTCGCCGCTGCGAGGATTCAGCCCCGGCACAAACGCCCGGGTTGGAGGAACGTCAAGTGGCGCGGAACAACATAGCGGAATCATTGTAGCGACAAACCAATGGCTGACGGCTGCCATGCGCTTCGCGCAGGACCTTTCTCACTGCTCTCAACATCTCATCGACCATACAGGGCTTGAGCAGCGTAGCGTCGGGTTGAAGCCGGGGGTATCCGGGTAGGCGCGATTCGTCCGCTCGATGGTGGGATCGTCCGAGTGCAGCACGGTGATTTTTTTCATGGAACGGTCCGAGCAACGTTCAGGAATGTTTCGCGAGTTGTCTGGCGAGCGTCGGCAGGCGTTTCTCGGGGAGATCCGTGCGTCGGACCCGCCGCCACTTCCTTCTCATGAGATTCCGGCGGGGGAATGTTGTTCGTCAGCCAGAAGTCCTTGATGGCTTTGACCGTTTCCACGAGTTTGCTTGCCTCCGACGGCTTGGTCAGAAACGCATTGGCACCCAAACGGTAGGCGGTCACGATATCCGATTCTTCTGCGGACGCGGACAGCATGACGACCGGAAACGCCGTCCCGGGCTGTTTGCGGATCCATCTGAGAACGTCCAGCCCCATCACGTACGGCAATTTCAAATCGAGCAACACGAGGCACGGAACCGGAAATTTCTCACGGTCCGCGAACTTGCCGGCGCCCTTCAAATAGTCGATCGCCTGCTGTCCATCGCTTGCGACGTGAATGGGATTCAGCGCGCCGGCCGTCTTCATGGCTTGTTGCAGGAAGAACACGTCATTTTTGTCGTCTTCCACCAATAGTATTGTTCTTATCATGAGATCTTATCCTTTCTGTAGCTGGACCCAAAATCTGCTTCCTTTGCCCAATTCCGACTCGAATCCGACTTGCCCGCCCATGCGCTCGACCGCTTTCCGGACAATGGTCAGGCCAATGCCCGTCCCTTCGTATTCCGTGGCCAGGTTGATCCGCTCAAACATTCGGAAAATGCGTTGGTGGTTTTCGGCGGCGATGCCAACCCCATTGTCTTTCACCCAAATCCGGACCAGGGCGGCATCGGAGCGCGGGAGTGTGGCGGCGCCGGCCGGTTCCACGGGCACTTCACTCTTCGTGCTTTCACAGGCCTCGGCCCCGATCTCGATGTGTGGAACGGTTCCCGGTTCGACAAATTTTGAGGCGTTGCCCAGCAAGTTCGAAAAACATTGTGTCAAGAAGGCCTCGTTCCCCAGGACCCTGGGCAGCGTTCCTTGAATGTGAAACTCCGCTTTTTTCCCATTTGGGTAGGTTGCGATGAGGTCGCGCATGAGCGGGTCCAGATCCACCGGTTTCATCAGGCCTTGCGCATGGAGGACTCTGGAGTAGCTCAAGACATCCTGAATCAGGTGGTCGAGACGGAGGGCCGAACGCACAATCTGCCGAAGATAATTGACTCCGCACTCATCCAGTTTGCTGCCGTAGTCATCCACAAGGATTTGAGCGAATCCCTGCATGGCCCGCAACGGCGCCCGCATGTCGTGCGACACGCTGTAGGAGAAAGCCTGCAATTCGCCGATCGATTCCTGGAGCGTGGCCGTGCGTTCCGCCACCAATCCTTCCAATTGAGCGGCTTGATCGGTCAGCTGGTCTTTGGCATGACGCAATTCGTTTTCCGTCCGTTTGCGCTCGGTGATGTCGCGGATGTTGCACTGGATGACGTCGTTTGCGTCTTCCTTGTAAAGATTGCTGACGAATTCCACTTCGCGGCGCTGGCCCGCCTTGGTTTGAAGCGGCAAATCTTCGTAGCGAATATAATGTTTGTCGTGCAACTCCCGGAATGCTTCCCGGCTGGCTTCTTCGTCCTTGAGCAGGCCAATCTCCCAAAGCTCCTTGCCCAGCAATTCCTCGCGCGGGTAGCCCAACAATTCTGACATGAACGGATTGGCATCCGCGATTTTTCGCGTGTCGGGATCAAGAATGAGTATCCCGTCACGGGCCGCTTCAAAGAGGCGGCGATATCGAATCTCCGAAGTCCGCAAAGCGGCCTGTGACTCCGGATCGGCAGGGACGAGTGTGAATTTCGCCAGTGCTCCAATCCCGGTAACTGCATTTATCATCGTGACCCACACTACGCGATGCGCCGGTCCCTGCCAGCCGGGGGTATCCCCCAGGGTGACTGGCGGAGACGCTTCCTTAAAGACGGGGAACCAAACCTGTACGAAAGTGCGTCACGAGGTTTAAGGAATTCGACAATCGGTCATCGACATTCTCTCGTGCAGAAAGTGAGCGGGTTGCGTGAGTCGGGGACTTCCCCCATCGACAGATTGCAGAAACCATCGGACACTGGCATGGGTTGTTGGCACCGCTGGCGGTGCATCAAACATCCTTGATGGTGCACAACAACCGGCGCCGCGCCTGACGGCGGCGCGTGAATCCGGCACGACATGAAACATAAGTTGATCAGATTGTCGCGAAGTTACACTTCAGCGTTGCAAAAACACCTGAAACAAGGCCCGCGGGCGGGCTTTCAACTGGCGCGTCGATTGGGCCGCCAGGCCGTGAGCCTCGGATTGGAGACGTTGGACGTGGCCAGGATTCACGAGGAAGCGCTGGCCACACTGGAAGCGTCCAGCAGCCGGGACGGGATCATCAAGCGCGCGGAGATTTTTTTTACCGAGACCATCACCCCGATTGAGAATACTCATCGCGCCGCGCTCAACACCAACACCCGGTTGAATCAGGTGAACAAGACGCTGGATCGGCGCACGGTGGAACTGGCCGCCTCCAACCAGTCCTTGAAACAGAGCGTGGTCCGCCGGAAGACGGTGGAGAAAGCCCTCAAGAAAAGCGAGAAACACTCCAAAAGGTTGTTGGCGGAATCACACCGACTGCAGAAACATTTGCGACATCTGACCCACCAGATCCTGACGGCTCAGGAGGACAAACGAAAAAAAATCAGCCGCGATCTGCAGGATGAAATCGCCCAGACCTTGTTGGGAATCAATGTCCGCCTGCTGGCTTTGAGAAAAGAAGCCGCCGTCAACGCCAACGGCTTCAAAAAAGATATTGCCAGCACACAACGGCTGGCGGATAAGGCGAAAAGAAGCATCAAGCGATTCGCCCGTGAAATTGGAAAACGTCATGAAAGCTGAATTGAACGGCTTGTCCCGCCAGTATCAGGCGGCCCTGCGAAAGCACCTGAAGCGAACCCGCGCTGCGGGTTTGGGTCGAGCGAAGGCACTGGGACGCCGGGCGATCAGCGCCGGGCTGGAGACGCTTGATCTGGCCAGGATCCACCAGCAAGCGTTGATTCAACTGATTCTGCCGGGCTGCTCCCCCGGCGTCCGGGGTGCGATGGTCCGGCGGGCGGGGACTTTTTTTGCCGAGGCCATTACCCCGATCGAGAAGACTCATCGCGTCGCACAGGAAAGCAATGTCCGCATGGATCGACTGAACCAACGACTGCACCAGCGCAGCGCGGAGCTGGCCGCCTCCAAGGGACAGTTGAAACTGGAAATCGCCCGGCGCAAATCGGCGGAAGAAGCGCTCAGGAATGGCGAGCAACACTACGGCCGGTTACTGGAGCAGTCGCGGCAGATGCAGGAACAGTTGCGGCTTCTTTCCCGCCAGCTTCTGTCGGCGCAGGAGGAAGAGCGCAAGAAGATCAGCCGCGAACTGCATGATGTCATCGCCCAGACCCTGACGACCATCAATGTTCGGCTGGCGGCCCTGAAAAAGGAGGCCGCGCTCAACACGAAGGGTCTCGAACGAAGCATCGCCCGCACGCAACAGTTGGTGGAACACTCGGTGAACATCGTCCATCGGTTTGCCCGTGAATTGCGCCCGACAGTGCTGGACGACCTGGGACTGATTCCCGCCCTCCACACGTATATGAAGAGCTTCAGGGCGGAGACGGGCATCCGTGTCAGCCTGTCGGCTTTTGCCGAGCTGGAGCAAATGAGCGGTGACAAGCGCACTGTGCTCTATCGCGTCGCCCAGGAAGCGCTTACCAACGTGGCCCGCCATGCGCAAGCCAGCCACGCCGAAGTGAGGATTCAGAAACTGAATGGCACCGTTTGTATGAAAATAATAGACGACGGCAGAGGCTTTCAAGAGGGACGGGTGTTGCGCGCCAAAGAGGCAAACCGGTTGGGACTGCTCGGCATGAAGGAACGATTGGAGATGATCGGGGGCGATTTCGCCGTCACATCCGCGCGGGGCAAAGGCACTACCGTCTGTGCGCGGATTCCGA
>DATNDF010000435.1 GCA_035607015.1 Candidatus Angelobacter sp.
TGCCTGGGCGTTCGTGGCGGTGCTGGCATCGTTCATCGCCCACTGGACGCTGCCGCGTCACGCCGATTGGGACGCTCCTCTGCGCGCGGCGCTCGTGCTGTTGCCTCTGGTTCCCAGTTTTCTTTATGTGCGGAGCATCGCGCGCTGGATCGGTGGCATGGACGAATTGCAGCGCCGCATTCAACTCGAAGCCTGTCTCTTTGCCACCACGGGAGCAGTGTTCATTTCGGCGGCCATGAGCCTGCTGGAAACCTCCGGGGTCCTCCGGTCGCACGGATTGGGCTGGGAGGGAACATTCGCAGCGATATTGCTTTTGTATATTCTGGGCAACGTCATTTCCAACCGCCGCTATCAATGAAAAACCGGGTGCGCGATCTGCGGTCGGCGAAGGAATGGTCGCAGGCCGACCTGGCCGAAAAGCTGGGCGTGTCGCGGCAAACCGTGAACGCGATCGAGACGGAAAAATACGACCCGAGCCTGCCGCTGGCCTTCAAGGTGGCGCGCCTGTTCAAGCGGTCGATCGAAGAAATTTTCGACGATAATCACAGTTAACCCCACTCCCGTCATCATGAAATCCCTGCCCGCAAAATTCACCGGCCTGCTTTCCCTGCTCGTTACCTTCGCCACCCTGGCGCAACCAAAGGGCCGGTCCGATCCGGCCGGTTACTGGGAAGGCGCGATTACCCTCCCGACGACGTCGCTGGGCATTCAGGTGGAACTCGAACGAAGCGGCGCTCAGTGGAAAGGGACCATCACGATTCCCGTGCAGGCCTTACGAAATTTCGCCCTCACGAACGTCATCGTGCGCGACGCCGACGTATCGTTTGCGATGCCCGGGATCCCCGGTGATCCGAAGTTCGACGGCAAACTTGCCGCGGACGCGAAGGCCCTTTCCGGCGATTTCACGCAAGGAGGACAGACGTTCCCCTTCAAACTCGAACGCAAACCCGCCAAACCGAAATCAGCCGGGGAAACGCCCGCCAAAGGCGTGCCGGGCAAAGGGCTGGCCGGCGTCTGGCAGGGTTCACTCAAAATCAGCATCACAGAATTACGGCTGGTTCTTAAGGTCGCAAAATCGGGCGATGACAAACTCACCGGCACAATGGACAGCATCGATCAGGGCGCGAAGGACATGCCCATCGAAACCATCGAGCACAAGGACGCCGCCGTGCATCTGGAGCTGAAAAAGATTGGCGGGACTTATGACGGCAAAATGAGCGAGGACGGCTCGGAGATTTCCGGCGATTGGAAGCAGGGCGGACAGACGTTGCCGCTCATTTTCAAGCGGCTGGAAAAAGCACCGGAGTTTGGCCGGCCGCAGGAACCGAAGAAACCCTACCCTTACCGCGAACAGGAGGTTGAATTCGAGAACAAGAACGCCGGAATCAAGCTCGCAGGCACGTTGACGCTGCCGCGTGGTCGCGGACCATTTCCTGCCGTGATGCTGATCACCGGCTCGGGCGCCCAGGATCGTGATGAGGCGATCATGGGGCACCGGCCTTTTTTCGTTCTCGCCGACCATTTGACGCGCCAGGGAATCGCCGTGCTCCGGGTGGATGACCGGGGCGTGGGCAAATCCACCGGGGATTTCTCCAAAGCAACGACGAAGGATTTCGTCGAAGACGCGCTCGCTGGGGTCGGGTTTCTCAAACAGCACGGCGAGGTGGATGCGAAACGAATCGGGCTGGTCGGCCACAGCGAAGGCGGCATCGTCGCGCCCCTGGCGGCGGTCAAGTCCCGCGACGTGTCGTTTATCGTTCTCATGGCAGGGGTTGGCGTGCCCATGGAGAAACTGCTCGTGCGCCAGGCCGCCGACATCGCGCGCGTAATGGGCGCCCAGGAATCCGTGATCGCCAGGAGCAGAGACACGCAGACGAAAATGTTTCAGATCATTCGCGAAGAAGCCGAACCGGCCGCGGCAGAAAAGAGAATTCGCGCGCTCATTTCCGACCAGTTGTCCGATCTTACCGACGACCAGAAGAAGGCGCTTGGTTTGAGCGAGGCGATGATCGAAGGGCAGATCAAAATGGCCAACAGCCCGTGGTTTCGCTGGCTGCTGGCATACGATCCCAAACCCGCGTTGATCAAAGTGAAATGCCCGGTGCTGGCCATTGACGGCGAGAAAGACATCCAGGTGGCGGCGAAAGAAAACCTCGAGGCCATCCGCGCGGCGCTCGAAGCCGGAGAAAACAAAGATTTCGAAGTCGTCGAATTGCCGGGACTGAACCATCTGTTTCAAACGTGCCAGACGGGCGCGGTGGCGGAATACGGGCAAATCGAAGAAACGATTGCGCCGGTCGCGCTGGAAACCATGAGCAAGTGGATCCTCAAACACGTCGGGAAATAGACGTCGCGGCGCGAAGGAAAGCAGGTTTGCCTCGAACGGCACGAGCGGCGCCCGGCGCTCTGATCCGGGAATCGTCTGGTTATCAGCGTGGCTGAAAAATCTTCGCTTCCGCATTCGTCCGTGATTACCTGTGGCCGGATTTTTTGATGAATACCGCCCGCTCGCACCTGAAAGATCTCGATTACTCCGTCCTGCAGCAGTGCATGCACTGCGGCCTCTGTCTGCCGACCTGCCCGACCTACGACGCCACCAAACTTGAACGGAACAGCCCGCGCGGTCGTATCGCCCTCATGCGCGCCGTTGCCGACGGCCGGCTCGAACCCACCCGGGCCTTCGCCGACGAAATGTATTTCTGCCTCGGCTGTCTTGCGTGCATGACGGCCTGCCCCGCCGGCGTCAACTACGCGGAGTTGTTCGAACACGCGCGCGCGGAAGCGGAACAAAGCGGCGTCTTGAATTCGCCCAAACGCGGCCTCATCCGCAATTTCACGCTGCGCTGGCTGTTCATGGATTTGAAACGGCTGCGGTTCATCGGACGCGCGCTGCGGCTTTACCAGCAGCTCGGCCTGCAAACCCTCCTCCGCCGCAGTGGCATTCTGAAATTGCTGCCGCGGCGGCTGCGTGAACTGGAAGCGATGACGCCGGCGGTTCAGAAGAAGTTTTCGGCGGAGTTGATTACGCCGGTCACCTCCGCTGCCGGCGCGAAAAAATACCGCGTCGCGATGCTCACCGGGTGCGCACAGGATCTGATCTTCAGCGATGTGAATCGCGACACCGTGGAAGCGCTGGCGCGCAACGGCTGCGAAGTGGTGACGCCGCCGCAACAGCATTGTTGCGGCTCGCTCCACGCGCACAACGGCGAATGGGAGCTGTCTCAACGGCTCGCGCGAAAAAACATCGATCAGTTTCCACCGGAGCAGTTCGACGCCATCATCACGA
Organism: Candidatus Angelobacter sp.; assembly: GCA_035607015.1. Lineage (NCBI taxonomy): Bacteria > Pseudomonadati > Acidobacteriota > Terriglobia > Candidatus Angelobacter > Candidatus Angelobacter sp. The sequence goes on from DATNDF010000435.1 coordinate 3,287, forward strand.
ACGCCGGCGGCTGCGGTTCGCACCTGAAGCATTATGCGAAACTGCTGGCCGGCGATGACGCCTACGAAAAACGAGCGCGCGAGTGGGACAGGAAGGTGAAAGACATTCACGAGTGGCTGATGGAAATCGGCGTCGAGCCGCCGCGCGGAGACCAGCCCGGGCAGACGGTCACCTATCACGAATCCTGCCATCTTTGCCACGGACAGAAAATCACGACGCAACCGCGGCAATTGTTGCGGGCGATCCCAAACTTGAAACTGGTTGAACTGCCGGAAAGCAGCTGGTGTTGCGGGAGCGCTGGCATTTATAACCTTGTCCAGCCGGAAATGGCGAACGAACTTCTCGAACGAAAGCTCGGGCACATCAAGTCCACCGGCGCGCAGATCGTCGCCACCGGCAATCCGGGCTGCCTGCTCCAAATTGTCAATGGCGCGGAAGGCAAGGGCCTGAATCTGCGCGTCGTGCATCCGGTGACCCTGCTGGCGGAGGCGTATCGGCGCGACCGACGATGATTCTCATGCGAAACAAATCCGAAATCGTTTCCCGGCTCACCGACCCCGGCGTCATCGCCGTCGTGCGGGCTCAAAAGGCGGAACAGGTGTCGCCCTTGTCCGAGGCGTTGATTGAGGGAGGCGTCATCGCCATCGAAATCACAATGACCACGCCGAATGCGATCGAAGCGATTCGCGAGGTGGCGCGGAAAATCGGCACGCGGGGAGTCATCGGTGTGGGGACGGTGCTCGACGCGCAGACGTGCCGCGCCGCCATCGAGGCGGGCGCGGAGTTCGTCGTCAGCCCGATCCTGCGCCCGGAACTGGTCGCGCCGTGCCGCCAGGCAGACAAGCCCATCATGCTCGGCGCCTATACGCCCACCGAAGCCCAGCTCGCGCACGAAGCCGGCGCCGATTTCATCAAAATCTTCCCCTCCGACGGGCTGGGGCCGGGCTACATCAAGGCCCTGCGCGCGCCTTTGCCGCACCTGCGCATCATTCCCACAGGCATCGCCCGGGAAGCCGACGTGACGGAATTCATCAAAGCGGGCTGCGCCGCCGTCGGGCTCGGCTCGTTGCTCGTCAGCCCGGCGATCCTGCGCGAGGCCAACTGGGCGGAACTGACCCGGCAGGCGCGCAAGTTCGTCGCGCTGGTTCACGAGGCAAGATGAGCGCGGACCGGACGCAGAAGCGGATTATTCCGGCCCGTTTCATCAAGCCCGAAGATGGAGGTTGCCGGATTTCCCTTTGATAGCGGGTACGCGCTCTGCTACTTTTCAGTGAAAGCTGCCGGCTGCCGCGTCGAAGCCCGGGCGCCGCAATCCGGCCGGCGCGTGTCAATCAGCAACGAAAGGAAAACCATGTCGCAAGCCATCATGGATCCCGCGGAGGTGCGGCGGTTCGCCGAAGAATTGAAGCGGTTCAATCAAGACCTCCAGAGCAGAATCACGCTGTTACACGCCCGGTTCGCCGCGCTGGGCGACACGTGGCAAGACCAGGAACACGCCCGGTTCGCCGAGGAATTCCGGCAGACCATGAAGGCGCTGACGAAGTTCATCGAAATTTCCGGACAGCACACGCCCTTCTTGCTGAGGAAGGCGCAACGGATCGAGGAGTATTTGTCCCAGCACTAGCATCATGCCGCAACCCGCCAAGGTCACCTCGATCGAAGCTCTCGACGCCTTCAAGGCCAGCCTGATCGTTTATCTGGAAAAAGCCGGCCGGATTCTCGACGGCGTCAGCGAGGACGTCGTGCGGACCCGCATCTGGCTGGAAACCGACCGGCAGCTTCACTGGAAAAACCGCGTACGCCAGCGGACGAGGGAGCTGGCCCAGGCCGAGCAGGAATTGTTGACCGCCCGGCTGTCCGAAATGCCCGAAGCGATCAAGGCCCGGCAGATGGCCGTCAACAAGGCGAAACTCAACCTCCGAGGTGCCGAAGACGGACTGGCCCGGACCAAACAATGGATCCGGCAATACGAGACTCAGGTGCAGTCGCACGCAAGAGTGGTCACGCAGCTCCGCCACTCGCTTGCGTACGACATGGGCAAGGCGGTCGTCTTTCTTGAAGAAGCCGCGACCACGCTCGCCGCCTACGCGGAAATTTCGCCACCCGCCCTTTCACCCTCCACGCCGCCTGCCGACGCAGCGGATGACAACACGACACAGAGCGCCGACGCCGGACAGGCCACTGCCAAAGGAGACACCGCATGAGCATGAATGCGAGCGGCGCGCAACTGGCCACGCTCACGAAGGAATTGCTGGCCCGCTGGCGGCAGACGCGGGAATACTGGATGGATGCCAAGGCGCGCGAGTTCGAGGAACGGTTCATGACCGAACTGGAGACCACCGTGAACTCGGCGGCCACCGGGATGAGCAACCTTGAACGGGCCATCCGGAAAGTCAGGAGCGATTGTGAGTAATCATCCGGGCCTGCGCCAGACGCTGGAGTTGCTCGACCGGCTGAAGAGCACGGTCCGGGAGAGCGCCGCCCGCGCGGAGCGACTCGCGCAGGAATCCAGCGCGAGCACCTCCCGGCTTGACTGGCAGACCGACAAGGAGATCAAGGAACTGGAGGCACAGCTCGTCACCGCCATTGCCGGGCTGGACGCACGACTCCAACCGCAAAAGGAAAAACTCGAATCCGCTCATGACTGGCGCCATACCCGCCTGCAACGCGCCCAGACGGCGGCGCGAAAGCATCATCTGAAAACCATCGAGAGCGGCGAGGGCCGGCAAATCAACGAAGTTCAACGGGAGTTGCTGCAAACCAGCCGCAACCAGGAAACGGAACAGAAACAGGCCGACCGCGACTTCGCAGATTTTCAGGAGACATTGACCGGCGAACGCGAGTCGGTGGCCGCGTTGGCACGCGGAACGCGGAACGCCTTTCGAGGCTATGCCGCGTTTCGGTGTCTGCTCGATTCCCCGCCGCCCGCGCCCGGAAATGATCCCGTCTCCGATGCAAACCGTTTGTTGGAAGAGTTTCGCGCGCGGTTCGCGCAAGCAAAACGCAGACTCTTCTGGTTCCGGCTTGTGCCGCCGGTGCTGCTCTTCAGCCTGCTTCCGCCGCGGGTGCTGGCTTCGTTGCTCGTGATCGCCCACGGCGCGGCCGTTCCCGCGCTTCCCCGGCTCGGAGGGCGCGCGATCACCTGGGAACAGGCGGGTCTTTCGCTCGCCGCGTGCCTGGGCGGAGTTATTGCGCTGCATTTTCTAGGACGATTGCTCGCCGGACACGGCGCCAGGACGCTGGCAGGTTCGATCAATCGCGCCCGCGCGTTGCTCGATGCCTGCCAGACCGCGTCCGAAGCGCACTATCAACGGGAGAGCGAACGCATCCGCAGCACGGCTGAAACGAAAACAGCGGAACTCAATCAACGCTGGAACTATGCGACCGTGGACGCGGAGACCCGGCGGAATGACCTGCAACGCCACCTCGACGCAAAACTGGCGCGGGCCATCTCCACGAACGACCGCATTCTCCAGCAGGGCGTGGAACGCCTGCAACGCGAGCGCAACGAACAAGCCGGGCGCTTGAAAAAGCAGACAGAGGCGGAGCGCGCGCGACTGGAGGAATCGTGCACCGCGAAAAAAAGGCAATTCGAATCGAGCCAGCAGTCTCAATGGCAGACACTGGAAGCCGATTGGAATGGAACCACCCGGTCCATATACGATGCGTTCGGTGCCGCGCGCGAATCAGCCGCCCAACTGTTTCCCGAATGGCACTCACCGTTCTGGACGAACTGGACCGCGCCGCGCGAGTTTCTTCAGGCGGCGCCCTTCGCGCGTCTGGAAGTGGATTTGGAGCAACTCTCGGGCGCTCTGCCGCGCGATCCACGGCTCAAGCTTCCGGGACCCCCGCGATTTTCACTCCCGCTGTTGCTCACCTTCCCGGACCAGGGTTCGATCCTTTTTGAGACCCGTGGTCCGGGACGTGATCGGGCGATCGCGGCGCTGAACAACCTCGTGTTGCGCCTGCTCTCCGGCGCACCGCCGGGCCGCGCCATCTTCACCATCCTCGACCCTTCGGACCTCGGGCAGAGCTTCGCCGGCTTCATGCACCTCACGGACCACGAGGACCGGCTGATCAACCGCCGCATCTGGACCCAACCCGAACACATCGAGCAACGGCTGGCGGAGCTGAACGAGCACATCGAGAAAGTCACCCAGCTCTATTTGCGAAACGAATTCGCCACGATCGCCGAGTACAACGAACAGGCCGGACGTATCGCCGAACCGTATCACTTCCTCGTCGTCGCCGATTTTCCCGTGAACTTCAGCGATGCGGCCATCCGCCGTCTGCTCAGCATCATTGCCAGCGGACCGCGATGCGGCGTGTTCACGCTCATCCACTGGGACCCGCGCAAGGGCGCGGTGTCGGATTTCGTCCCGGAGGACCTTCGCAAGACGAGTGTCTGCCTCCGCTCTGAAAACGGCGGTTTTGTTCTCACCGACAAACCGCTCCCCGGAACCTCGCTTGAGCTGGAGCCGCCGCCCGCACCGGACGTCGTCACGGCATTTCTTCAGAAAGTGGGCCGGTGCAGCGTGGACTCCAACCGGGTGGAAATGCCCTTCGCGGAAATTGCCCCGGACGATTCCGAGCTGTGGACGGT
>DATNDF010000436.1 GCA_035607015.1 Candidatus Angelobacter sp.
CGATTCCCGACCGCTCCCGGACCCTCGCGGAGGGCGCGGTCAAGCCCTGGCAGAGCGGCGTGTCCGCCGAGTGTCAGGACGATCTGATGAAGTTTTGCAAAAAACGCGGTGTGCCGCTCAACGTACCGTTCGACCTACTGCCGAAGAAATGGCGGGACTGGGTCATCGAAGGCGACGCCGGTTATGATTCAAATGATCCCGAGCGTTCGTGGCCGCGTGTGTGGTACGGCGTCAAGGGCTACTTCCGGTGGCTCGAATCGAAATCTTACAAAATGCACGTGCGCGTCCTTCTCTCGCGCTACCGTGCTTACACACCGTGCCCGGAGTGCAAGGGAAAACGCTTTCAGCCCGAGGCGCTGCTTTACAAAGTATCGGGCGTGGAGCATGGAACACGGGATAAGCCGGGCGTGCCGCCATCGGACAAACATTCGACGCCTACCTCTTTGCACTCGACCCTCACGCTCGCGGATTTCTACCAACTCTCCATCCGCAACGCGCTTCATTTCATCGAAAGAAAGGCGGCGAGCCATCAGATGAAAGCATCCGATCCCATCGGCCTCGTTCTGAATGAAGTCCGTTCGCGGTTGGGTTACCTCGCGGAGGTCGGTCTTGGCTATCTGACGCTCGACCGTCCGACCCGCACGTTGTCCGGCGGCGAGACCGAACGCGTGAGTTTGACCACCTGCCTTGGCACGAGACTGGTGAACACACTCTACGTGCTGGATGAACCGAGCGTCGGATTGCATCCGCGCGACACCTCGCGGCTTGTTGGGATTCTCGAACGACTTCGTGATCTAGGAAACACCGTGGTTGTGGTGGAGCACGAGGCCAGCGTCATCCGGGCCGCCGATCAAATCGTTGATCTCGGTCCCGGCCACGGCGAATCAGGCGGGCAACTGGTCTTTCAGGGTGGTTACCGTGAAATCCTGAACGCGAAGGAATCAATCACCGGGCAGTACTTGAGCGGACGAAAACGGATTGAAACACCGAGGCGAAGGCCGACTGCCGCGGCTGCGGATTCCAGCGTGCACCCGGGCCGGAAGAGACACGGCGGAGGGGTTCTCAAGGGTTTGGACGCGGTGGATAACGCGCCCTCGCCTGCGCTGGTTGTGTCACAAGCCGCCCTTCACAACCTGAAAAACCTCACTGTTGAAATTCCGCTCGCGCGTTTCGTCTGCGTCACGGGTGTCAGCGGATCCGGCAAGACCACCCTCGTGCGCGAGGTCTTGCTTCCGGCGCTCGAAGCCGCGCTCAAATCTCAAGGCCCGGGACCTGACGCATCAGACCGGGCCGTAACCGATGACGACGATTCAACCTCGACCGCCAATCATCGGCCGCCGGTTGCGCTGACCGGCTGGGAACTTCTTGGCTCGGCCGTTCTCGTGGACCAATCGCCGCTCGGCAAAACCCCGCGCTCGAATCCCGCGGTTTACATCGGGGCATTCGACGAAATCCGCGAATTCTTCGCCCAGACCGGCGCGGCGAAACAGCGCGGCCTGAACGCCAGCGCGTTCAGCTTCAATTCCAGTCAGGGTCAATGCCAGCGCTGTCGGGGCGCCGGCTTCGAGAAAATCGAAATGCAGTTTCTCAGTGACGTGTTCATCCGCTGCCCGGATTGCGATGGCCGCCGTTATCGGCCGCACATTTTGGAGGTAAAAGTCCGGAGAAGCGGTTCCGGGGAGGCTTTGGCCGGCCAGGGCGGGAAACCGCGGCGCAAGGCGCGACAACGCGGAAACGTCATCGGCTCGGCCGCCGCCAGGCCGGAATGGTCCATCGCGGACATGCTTGAAGCGACCGTTGATGAGGCCATTGAATTCCTCGCTGCCTTTGCGGCCTCGCGTCCGGCGCGGCGCGCAGTGGGGAAATTGCAACTGCTGCGCGAAGTCGGTCTGGGCTACCTCCGCCTCGGTCAGCCAATCAACACCTTGTCCGGCGGGGAGAGTCAACGATTGAAACTCGTAAGCCACCTGGCGGAGTCTGTAGCGGCGGTCTATGACCGCCGGCAAGAATCCCTCCCTCAAGAGGACGGCGGTCATAGACCGCCGCTACAGCAGAAGTCCACCCTGTTCCTCTTCGACGAACCGACAACCGGCCTGCACTTCGACGACGTGCGGGTGCTGCTCAAAGTATTTCAACGCCTCGTGGATGCCGGCCATTCAGTGATCGTCATTGAGCACAATCCTGACGTGATCAAATGCGCCGACTGGGTGATTGATCTCGGTCCCGAAGCCGGTGAAGAAGGCGGCCAGATCGTCGCACAAGGGACTCCGGAAGATGTTGCGGCGTGTGCGCAAAGTCACACCGGGCGATTCCTGCGCGAGGTCTTGGGTGGTGCTGCCATTTCACCAGAGTTTGTATTTTCGCACTGCAGTGTGACGCCCCGAAATGAAAGCTGAACTGGAAATTGAAGCGGGTTTGGCGACGGATCACGCCATCCACATCCACGGTGCGCGCGAGCATAACCTGAAGAATCTCTCGGTCACCATCCCGCGCGGAAAATTCATCGTCGTCACCGGCGTCAGCGGTTCGGGCAAGAGCACGCTGGCGTTCGATCTGTTGTTCGCCGAGGGGCAGCGGCGATTCCTCGATTCGATGAACGCCTATGCGCGCCAGTTCGTGGAACAACTGTCGCGGCCGGATGTGGACCTCATCACCGGCATCCCGCCCACCGTCAGCATCGAGCAGCGCAACTCGCGCGGCGGCGGCAAGAGCACCGTGGCGACGGTCACGGAGATCTACCATTTTTTGCGGCTGCTCTTCGCGCGGCTGGGCACGCAGTATTGTCCGGATTGCCAGTTGCCGGTCGAAGCACAGACGCGCGATGAGCTGGGACGCCGTTTGCAAAAAGAGACGAGGAAGCGCGGTGACCTGCTGCTGCTGGCGCCCGTGGTGAAGAACCGCAAGGGATTTCACTCGGACGTTGCCGAATGGGCCGCGAAGCACGGCTACGCTGAAATCCGGGCGGACGGAAAAATTTACGCGACGAGCGATCCATTCAAGCTTGACCGCTTCCGCGAGCATGATGTTGAGATCGTCGCGGGTGTGCTGGAAAAAGGTGGCCGCGGCGCGCTGCGCAGACCGAACACCTCAGCGCGGCGTCCCGGCCGCGAACTCATTGACGAGACGCTCAAGCTCGGCCATGGCACATTGTTCGCGCTCGACAATCACGGGTTGCTCACGGTGCACTCGACCGAGCGCTCGTGTCCCAAGTGCGGCCGTTCGTTCGAACCGCTCGATCCGAAAAACTTCAGTTACAACTCGCCGCAGGGCTGGTGTCTGAGATGCCGCGGTTTCGGCGAATTGTTTTATCTTCCCGAGGATGTGGACCGCGGCGCGCGCGCGGATGCCATCGAGGAAAGCTGGTGGAGCTGGCAGGAAGGCAAACGGGAGAATTGCCCGGATTGCGGCGGCAAACGTTTGAACCCCGTCGCTCGAGCTGTGCGTCTGACAGCAGGGAAGCCGCGCCATACGGCCCCAACCATCGACACCTTCTCCGTGGCGTCAGTGGAACGGGCGTTTGGATGGTTCCGCGCGATGAAATTCAAGGGTCGCGAGGCGCGCATTGCCCGCGACATACTGCCGGAAATTCGTGAGCGGCTGCGCTTCCTGCGCGAGGTCGGGCTTGGTTACCTGCAACTTGGCCGCGGCGTGCCGACCCTGTCGGGAGGCGAAGCGCAGCGCATCCGCCTCGCGGCGCAGCTCGGCTCGAATCTGAGCGGCGTGCTTTACGTGCTCGACGAACCGACCATCGGGCTGCACGCGCGCGACAATCAAATGCTGCTGGCGACACTGGCGGTTCTGAAATCGCGCGGCAATTCACTGGTCGTCGTGGAGCATGACGAGGAAACGATGCGCCGCGCGGATTTCATCATCGATCTCGGCCCCGGCGCGGGTGTGTGGGGCGGGGAAGTTGTCGCCGCCGGAACGTTGAACGAGCTGCTCCGCCACGGCGATTCCATCACCGGCCGGTGCCTGCGCGCGCAGGCGACGAAAAAGTATCCGTCACGCGGCAAACGGCGGCCGGTTAAGGCTGCGCGCTCTTCCGGTTCGTCAAAGGACGGAGAGGATGTCCGGCACGCGCTTGAACTTCGCAACGCCGCCGCCAACAATTTGAAAGACCTTGCCATTCGCTTCCCGCTCAACCGACTGGTCGTTGTCACGGGCGTCAGCGGTTCCGGCAAGAGCACACTCGTCCGCGAGTGTTTGTTGCCGGCGTTGGAAACCACGCTGAAGCGCAGGCGCGGAACGCCGCCGGCGGAACGGGAGGCTCCATCTGTCGCGGGCTTTGAATCCATCAAGGCGGTTTACGAAGTGGACCAGTCGCCCATCGGCCGCACGCCCCGCTCGACTCCCGCGACGTACGTTGGCTTTTTCGACGAGATCCGAAAACTGTTCGCCCAGCTTCCCGAAGCCCGGCTGCGCGGTTACACGGCCGGCAGGTTTTCGTTCAACAGTGCCCAAGGCCGCTGCCCCGAATGCGAGGGCGCGGGCACCATCAAGCTGGAGATGAATTTCCTCCCGCCGGCTTATGTGCGATGTGAAATCTGCGAGGGAAAACGCTTCAGCCGCGAAACGCTCGACATCGAATTCGGCGGGAAAAACATCGCGCAGGTCCTGGAGCTGAGCGTCGCCGAGGCCATCGAATTCTTCGGCGCCCTCCCGCGCATCCGTCGTCCGCTCGAGGCGTTGCGCGACACCGGCCTCGATTATCTCAAACTTGGGCAGACCAGCCCGACCTTGAGCGGCGGCGAGGCGCAACGTGTGAAGCTCGTCACGCACCTGCTCACCGGCTTGAAGGAGCAGCCCGACCTGTTTGATCCGAAACAGAAACGCAACCTGTTCGTCCTCGAAGAGCCGACCATCGGACTGCACATCGCCGACGTGCGGCGGCTGGTGGACGTGCTGCAACGGCTCGTGGACGCGGGCCATTCGGTCATCGTCATCGAGCACAACCTCGACCTGATCGCGGAAGCCGACTGGGTCATTGACCTCGGACCCGAGGGCGGCGACGGCGGCGGGCGGATCGTCGCGCAGGGCGCGCCCGAGGAGGTGGCGCGTAATAAACGCTCGCACACGGGCTGTTTTCTCCGTAGCGTGCTGCGCGGTTGATGAGCGAGGCTTACGAGGAAATCGTTGACGGCGAGACTTGTTTGCGGCTGCCGCCCGGCGCGCGGCACGAGGTCATCTGCTCGCTGCTGCACGATCTCGTCGCCGCGGCGGCCAGCGCGGTTTCCACCACGCGTTTGCTGGAGCGGCGGTCGTTCGTCCAGCTTTCCCCGGGCACAAGCGTCCGGCCGGATCTCGCGCTCGTGACCTCCGCGACGGGCAAAATCTGGCTTGCCGCGGAAATCATCAGTTCCGGCGACCACCGGACCGACACGGTGATGAAAAAGCAGATTTACGAGGACCTGAACATCCCGCGCCTCTGGATGATTGACACGCGCTACGACAACGTCGAGGTCTATCACGGGACGCAATACGGCCTGATGCTGAAGGGCATTCTCGCGGGTAAAGAAACTCTCACGGAACAACTGCTGCCTGCACTGCAGGTGACCATCGCCGAATTGTTCCGGACTTGAGTCTGTGGCGCGGTATGCCGCCGATGGCCCAACGGCGCGGATCACTCGACAATCTCTTTCATGGCTTGCTGATGAATCTCAAATGCTTCCCTGCCAAAACAGACCAGGAGCACTTTTTCAATCGAACTGTTTCGTTCCAGAAACGATTTGATTTCCGAAACGGCGATGAGTGCCGCCTGGTCCATCGGAAATCCGTATGCACCGGTGCTGATGGACGGAAACGCAATCGTCTTGACGGCATGTTGCTCGGCCAAGGTCAGCGAGTTCCGATAACAGCCCGCCAGCAATTCGCCTTCGCCATGCTTGCCGTCCCGCCAGACCGGGCCAACGGTGTGAATCACCAGCTCGGCTGGCAGCCTGTAACCTTTGGTGATTTTAGCCTGGCCGGTCGGACAACCGCCGAGCGCGCGACATTCCTCCAACAACTCCGGCCCCGCGGCGCGATGAATCGCGCCATCCACGCCGCCGCCGCCCAGCAGCGTCGCGTTCGCCGCGTTCACAATCGCGTCCACGCGCTGCTTCGTGATGTCGCCTTCGACGACTTCGATTCGATTAAAGCAACGGTGCATCAGGAATCCTATTTGGCATCCGTCTTCGACGCGACTTGGGGGTCGATTTGCTTCAGGGCGTAAGCCGCCGCTCGAGAAACCTGTTCTTCCGGATCGCTCTGGGCTTTCAACAAAGCCGGCACAGCGGCCTTCGCCGGTGCGCCAAGTCTGCCTAAAGCCCAGGCTGACGAAGAACGGACAAAAATGTTCGTCTCCTGCAAAGCTTCGAGAAGCGCGGGCACAACCAGTTCCGGAAATTGACGAAGTTCGCCCAAAGACCGTGCTGCCATGCCGCGCACACTGTAGCTGTCGTCCTTGAGAGAGTGGATGAGCAAAGGCACGATAGTTGTGGATTCCGAACTGACACCGCCCAATGCGATAGCGGTAAAAGCTCGAATTTTAGCATTCGAGTTGGTTAAAGCCGTGGCCAGCGAAGGCACTGCATTCGAACCGATGCTTGCCAAAGCCAGGGCGGCGTGACCAGCGGTATCTTCGGCCTGGAGTAAAACGGTAAGTTCTGGAATGGCGACTTCAGCCGACGAACCCAGGGCTTGAAACGCCATGATCGCGCGCATCTGGTGTTTGAAGGTCGGTGTGTTGCCCGGCCACGGTTCCCGATGGCCTGACAATCCCATCAATTTCCATTCCAACCAAACCAGTTTCGGTTCCCAAACCGGCTCTTTCGCGCGAATGACGTCCAGGAGGAATGGCACGGCGTTGGTTCCTATCGCCTTCACTGCAACCATCGCCCGGTCCTCTGTTTCCTGATCGCCATCGAAATCTTCCATCCATTGGCTCAACCTCTTTCCCTGATACGCCGGCTCGCGCGGGCGCAGCAATATCGCCAGCAGGAAAACCAAGGCGATCACTCCGATCGCAACGAGTGTCGCCCTCTGGTAACGCCTCTTCATGGACCTCAAGCTTGTCATCGCGCCTTTGGATTTTTTAGACTTACCGAGACATACTTGTTGTCTATGTGCTTCAACTCGACGTTCGCCTGATCAAGCAGAGCTGACTCTACGGCAACCATGGCTTCGACACGCGTAAGAGATTTGACCGGTTGCAGCGTCACCTGGCCCGGAATTATTTGCGGATTGAGTTGCATCACCAATTTGGCTCCAGAAAGACTTTCGTAGAATTCAAGAACGACCGAAACCGGGGCGTTCTTGAAATTGACCGCGACTTTGGGAGCGGAGCCGCCGCCCGACTCACCTGTCGGCCTCTCGGCGCCCGCTTTGGCGGCTGTGTCGGGATCAATCCTGATCAACGCTCTTGCGGCAGCCTCTCGAATGTCCTTGTCTGGATCCTTGAGTGCCTTGATCAACGCCGATACAGCCGACCGCGCTTCCGAACCGCGGGACGCCAGCGCCGTTGCCGCTGCATACCGGATGCGCTTGTCATCCGTCGCCAATCGCTTCGTCAGCACAGGAATCACCTCTGGATATTTAACGTCTATCTGTTGAATCGCGTCCAGCGCCCTCAAGAATACCGTCGTGTTCGTCTCCTCGAGGCATCGCGCCAGTGCGGGCAACGCCTCGTGTGCGGCTGGACCGAGGGCGCCCAGTCCTGAGCAGATGCACACGCCCACATCGGGGTTTCGGTCGGACAGCGCCTGGATGAGAGCGGGAACTGCAACCTTGGCCTCCGGACCAATCTTGCCCAACGCCATCGCGGCCCGACCTTGGATCCACGAGAGACGATTGGTCAGGAGCCTGACGAGGTCGGGGATCGCCGGTGCGCCGGCGGGGCCAAGTTCATAGATCCCCAAAGCGCCCCGCCACTGGAGTGTGCCTGCCGGTGGACCGAAAGAAATCCTGATGAACGATTGCTTTGAGCACAGCGCCTCGAGCTTGCTTCTCATCGGGAAATCGGTGGCCCGCATCATCTCGATCAGCTTCGGAACCGCGTTGGACCCGATTTGACGCACGGCGTCGCCGGCAGTTTTCGCACCTTCTCGACTGAACGACGGCCGGCCATAATCCAGGTCCGCCACCCACGCGCTGAGCGCCTTGCCCTGATACATCGGCTCGCGCGGACGGAAAGCGTAGTTCCCAAGGGCGGCGATGACGATCGCCGCAACAACGGACAGCACAATGATTCGGCCTCGTTTCATTTCACATCCCCATTGGCCGCTGCCGCTGGATCTATTTTCTTAAGGGCTTCCGCCGCCTCTTCCCTTGTCGATTCTAACTCGTCCTTGAGTAGTTCCAATAATGTCGGAACCGCTTGCCTGGCTCCAAAGGCTCCAACGGCAAATGCAGCATCACCGCGCACACCGTGATCAGAGTCGTGCAAGGACCTGATCAAAACAGGCAGGACCAATTCGGGGTCACCATGAATTTGGCCAAGGGCGTAAATGGCATTACCCCGCACCACCGGATTTGTGTTGGTTGCGCATCGGAGAAGGACCGGGATCGCCTGCTTCGCTGCCGGACCGATATACCCCAGAGCAGCGGGGATTGTTTCCTGGGATGTTCTGGAAAGATTCTGTTCGCAGATTTCGATTAACGCTGGCACCGCATCTTTGCCATCGGCACCCAATTGTCGAAACCCATAGACAGCTTCAATATTCCGGACTGAAGCGCTGGTGTGATTGATTTTTATCCAGTGCTGTTTTCGAGCCAACCCGATCAGCTTAAGGGTTAAAGCGGAATCCCTTGCCCGGGCCATTCGCAATAGCGTCGGGATCGCGTTGGTTCCAATCTGGCGAACGGCTTCGTCCGCGAGTTTCTGCTCGGGCATACCTGACGTGACGGGATGGTAGCCATCCAACCAAATGCTCAGAGGTTTCCCTCGATAGAAAGGTTCTCGAGGGCGTAGAGCCATCTTAAGCACTGTGGCAACGCTGATCGCTCCCAACAAGACAAGCGCTGATCTCTGATAACGCCCTTTCACGCAGTAAAGAATCGTCGCTTCAATCTCGAAGCGCAACAAGCTCTACGAACTCGAAGCAAGCACCGCTCTTAATCGCATCTTGATCCGCTCAATCGACTTCGCACTCAGTCACCAACTTCTGATAGGTCTGGCGCGCGTGATCGTAGTCCTGTTTCGCCTGGTCCATTTCGTCGGCTTTGATGAAGCGCTGCTTTTGCGACCAGCATTGGTCCACGCCTTTCAAACACCATTCCGCGCTGCGCTTCGAGGCGCGCACCGGCTTATCGCCCACCTGCACCCAGATTGGATTCGTGTGCGACGACGGCAGGATGCGCACCGCAACCCAACTGCTCCGGTCGATCTTCACGTCGAACGCCAGGTCGCGCATCGTTCCGTCGGCCACGAGGTTTTGCTTCGCGACGGGGTAACCGTTCACAATCAGCTCGACCGGCACTTCGCGGCTGTCGCCAATGCGTGCGCGCTCAATGTCCCAGTAGGGCTTGTCGGAGTAACGGCGGTTCTTGATTTCGGGATTCGGCTTTTCGTTGAGCAGTGCGGCGACTTTGACGGTGGCGTGAACAGCCCCCGGCTGGGACAGTTTTAATTCGCTGCCGTTCTCACCCATCGCCGTGCCGTTGACTTTGAACTCCAGCAAATGACTCTTGCCGTCGCCAACGTAGTTGCGGCCCTGGCGAATCCCTTCACACCAGTCGGCATAGTTCAGTTTGCCGTCGAGTTTCACGTAGGAGCGGCCCAGACCGACGCGCTCGCCATAGATGCAGGGAAAATCCGTCTCGCCGCTGATGCGCGTGCGAAATCCGACGTTGAGTGTTTGATACCACATGTTCAATTCCCAGACGGACGGCGTGTCCACCATGGACATGAAATCCACCGCGCGGACCAGCTTGCCGTCGGGTCCGGGAACTTCATGCGTCACGTCCACGATGTATTCGTTCGCGCCGATGCCGTCGAACGGAGGCACGATGTAATTCGGGAGTTCGTCCGTGTTGACTTGCAGTCCCCACCCGGAATGGGCCGGGCCGCAGACTGCGCCCTGTTTTTTCGCCCAACGCAGCGTGTTCAGGCAGAGTGTCGGCCAGTGCTTGTCGGAATCGCCGCCCGGATAAATCTCCTCCTTCAGCCGCAGCAGGCAGAGATGGCCGGAATTGTGCGAGCCGAATCCCGAAACCTCCACGTCGTAGTGCAACAGGTAGGGCCAGACCGACACCTTGTCGTCCTTGCCGGTAAAGAATTGTTTCTGATAATCAAAGCACGGACCCCAGGTGAGGTTGCAGCCGACTTTCAAGTCTTCGCCCAGGCAGTGGCGCATCATGTCGGGCGCGTGGACGCCTTCGGTCGGTTTGGTATAGTGCGCACAACCAGCAGCGTGAATGTGATGGTCGCCCGACCACCAGCCGAGCTTTGACGGATCAATCCACCGTTCAAGTTTGAACGACCAGGTGGCTCTTTTGCCATCCACCTTGAGCGCCGACGTTTTCGTCAGATACTCAGGTCCGCGCGTGTATTCGACCGTGTATTCACCGGGCGGCAGTTTCTCTTTTTCCCCGTCAGCGCGATAGACCTGCGGATGAAACGCGAAATCCGGTGCCAGGCGCTTCGCCTGTGAGGGATAAATCAGACCGGCTTTGTCGCGGATGATGAACATCGCCGTCGTCGGCTTGTCGTTTTCGTCTCGCACATGGAAGGTTACTTCGCTGGCCGGAACGCAATCGAACAGGACATCCACGTCGTTGCGATAGCCGATGTCCTGCGTGCCCTGGCCGACGTTGAACGAAATCTTGCCGTCGCGTTTCCCCGTATCGCGGCTGTAGAGCTGGATGATCCGGTACTCCAGCGGCAGACCGCTCAACGACAGTCGAAGCGGCTGGCCGCTGAACATCTGGAGATCCAGCCAGAGATTTCGTTCGTCCGCCTCGGAGGGACCAGCGTCCCGTCGGCGGAACTGTTTGTCGGAAGTCGTCTGCCGCCCGGGCGAATTGTGGACGGACTGGGCGTTGATACTCACCGCCTTCAGTTCGGCCGTCACACCGGCCTCGTTGTGGACCTTGACGAGAAACTGGCGCCAGCCTTTCTCGGTCAATTCCGGTTTGGCCGGACCTTGTGCCACCTTCACGCGAGACTCTGGATTGATGTTCACGCCCAGCAGACAGTATTTATCGAGAACCTGCTGGATGGCTTCGCCCGCGGCGTCGGCGTCGGTCTGCTTGAAAGCCGCTTCCAGCGCCTGCTTGTCCGCGGCGCTGAATGGCGTGCCGAGGTAATCGGTGGCTTCAACGATGCGCCTCGCCTGCGCGATCAACGGCTGAAGTTCCACGCCCTGGACGCTTGGCAGCGCGTGTGTTTCCGCCGCGCTTGCGACGTGAAGTGCCGCAGAGAACAGAGAGAACGTGGTGATCAAAATGGAAACTCGTCGGCA
>DATNDF010000437.1 GCA_035607015.1 Candidatus Angelobacter sp.
GGTTTCTCCATGCGTTGTAGTATGGCATTCGAGTGGTTGCTGATCCACTCGAAAGTGATGGGAGAAAGCGTCACGTAAAGTGCCTGCTTGACGACGAGGGAAAGCCTTGCCCTCGCTGGTCCCTGCGCTACTCTGCCCGCCATGAAGCCCAGCGGTACCGATCACTCCGAGCGCCGCGTTCCAGCTTATTTTTTTATCGCCCTCGCGGGCGCTCTGTTCGCGCTTTTTTTCGTCTTCTGGTTTCGGCGGCAATCTTCGGGCGGCGATGAATTTGCCCGGCTGATGAACACCGGCAAGGGCTACTATGAACAGGGCGAGGCGGCCAGGGCCATTGACGCGTTTCAAAAAGCGGTCGCCCTGCAGCCGACTCATCCCGACGCGCTGCTCAATCTCGCCAATGCCTGCCTGCTCGCGGACCAGGGCGAAAACGCAGTCCAATTCGCGCAACAGGTGCTGGGCATTGACCCGCAATCGGCCGCGGCCTGCTATGTCGCCGGTTGCGCGAACCTGCGGCTGCGGAAGTTCGAGGAGGCGGTCAGGTTCCTGCAGCAGGCCAAGGACATTGACCGCAAGGTGAACGCAGTCAGCTTCCAGCTCGGGCGCGCGCAAATGGAACTCGGGCACTTCGAGGACGCGGCCCGCGAGTTTTCGGAAATCGTCCAGTTTGAACCGGACTATCCGTCCGCGAATTTTTTTCTCGGCCAGGCACTGTTGCGACTGGGCCGCCAGGAGGAGGCGAAACAGGCGCTGGATCGTCATCAACAGTTGATTTCGGGAAAACCAAACCCGCCCGCGAATGCCGCGACCTTCGAGCGCTGCGTTTACACGCAAATGCGCGTCCCGTTCCAGCTGGAGCAGCCGGAGCGGCGCGGCGTGAAGGTCGTTTTTGAGGACGCGACGCAAAACGCCTTCGGTGGCACGGCCAAAAATTTCCACGGACCAGTCGGGGTGCTGGACATCAACCATCGCGGAGCGAACGACCTGTTCGTTGGCGAGGGCGATGGCGGTTTTCGCGTGCTTCTGAACACCAATGGAACGTTCCAGCCGCAGGGCGAGCCGACGACCGGGAAGCCTGGTTCAAGGTACACGCGTTGCCTTGTGGGCGACGTGAACAACGATCGTTACGACGATGTGCTGGTGCTCGGTGAATCGGGGCTGCGGCTCTTCAAGTTTGCGACTAACGGCGTCGCGACCGACGTCACCCAGTTCTCGCGGCTGAACGATTCGCCCGCCGTTGACGGCGCGCTCGTCGATCTCGATTTCACGGGCAAGCTCGATTTGCTGCTCATTACGCCGGGCGACCGCAAGGTCCGCGTGCTGCGCAACCTTGGCGCCAGCAGCGGCAGCCCTTACTTCAAGGACATCACCGCCACGTCTGGGGTGCCCGCGTCCGTGACGGGCGTGGCGCAACTGGTCGTGGACGACTGGAACAACGACGACGTGATGGACCTGTTGGTTGCCCGCGACGCGCAACCGCCCCTCGTGCTCACCAAGGCGCGCGGCAGCGTGCTGATGGAGACGAATCCGCCTGCCGGCTGGCCGCCGGCGAAGGCGATCGCGACCGGCGACCTCAACAATGATTTGCGAACGGACGCAGTCCTCGCCGCGGCGGACAGGCTGGTCTGTGTTTTCAGCGGATTGACGAACCGTGTCGAGCTGCCGCTGGGAAATTTTCATGTGAACGGCTTGCTGCTCGTCGATTACGACAACGACGGCTGGCTCGATGTCTGCGCGTACGGGGACGGTTTACGGATCTGGCGGAACCTGGGCAATGCCGGTTTTCAGGAAACAACCAGGGAACTCGGGCTGGACGGACTCGTCAAAGGCCGGGTCGAATCCGTGGCCGCCGCGGATTTTGACAATGACTGCGATACGGATTTGTTGCTCAGCGTCGAAGGGCAGGGGCTGCAATTGCTCCGCAACAATGGCGGCAACGCAAACCAACAACTGAAGCTCCGGCTGGTCGGCAACCGATCCAACGCCAGCGGCCTCGGCGTGCGCGTCGAAGTCGCCGCCGGGCGATGGCGGACGATGCGGACCGTGCAGGCGCTTCCGGCCGAGATCGGGGTTGGTAAACACGGTCAGCTCGATTCCGTCACGGCGCACTGGTTCGACACCATGATGCCGATCACAGAGGCGAGACTCGACCGCTGTGAGCCATTGACCTTGGTCGAACTGATGCTGCCGACCGGTTCGTGTCCGTATCTCTATGCGTGGGACGGAAAACATTTTCGATTCGTCACGGACATCCTCGGTGCAGCGCCGGCCGGATTACGTTTGACCGATGATCGTTTCATTGAGGCGGACGAGGACGAGTTCGTGTGGCTCGGCGACGAATCGATGTTTCAGCCGCGCGATGGAAACTACCGGTTGCAGGTCACGGAAGAACTGCGTGAAGTGCTTTATCTGGATGCGGCACAACTGGTGGCCGTGGACCATCCGTTGGGGACGGAAGTGCACACAACCGGAAAACTGCTTCCCGGGAAACCCTTTCCACCGCACGAAATCGTCACACTGCACAATCGTCATGCGTTGAAGCAGGCGGTGCGCAGTGATGGTGCGGACGTGACCACCGCCCTGAACGACAGTGACGGACATTTCGCTTCGCCGGTTCAACTTCGCATTCCTCAATTGCGTGGTCTGGCGGAGCCGTGGAGCGTCACGCTCGACTTCGGTCCGCTGACCGTTGATCGCCCGCTGATGCTGGCGCTGACGGGATGGCTGCGTTTCGGCGGTGGCATGGCGAACGTCGCGGCGTCGCACGATCCGAATCTTCCGTTTCCGTTCCCAACGCTCGAAGCGGAAACGGCACGGGGTAGGTGGGAGCCGGTCGATGTGGTCGTCGGCGCGCCGTGCGGAAAAACGAAAACTATCATCGTGGATTTGACCGGTAAATTGCCGGCGGGCAGTCGTCGTTTGCGCCTGAGCACCGCGTTTGAAATTCATTGGGATCGCATCGCCTTGTTTGAGCGACTGGATGACGCGGGCACGAAGATCGCGCGGTTGAATCCCGACGTAGCCGATCTGCATTGGCGCGGCTTCAGCCGGTTCGAGGATTTGCCATCGTGTTTCCCGCTGACTCCAAATTACGAGAAGGTCGTTCAGCGGGCGAACTGGCGTATCACACCGACGGGTTGGTGCACGCGTTACGGTGACGTGAGGCAACTGGTCGAGCGCCGTGACGACGCGCTCGTGTTGTTGAATGGCGGCGATGAACTCACGCTAAAGTTCGCCGAGAATCGGTTGCCGGCGAAACTGTCGGGACACACGCGGGACTTTTTCTTCTATTCGTCCGGTTGGGACAAGGACTCTGACTTCCATTGCGAAAAGGGCTGGCTGGTCGAGCCGATTCCGTGGCATGGCATGAACGACCAGCTTTATGGCCGGCAGCAGCGCCCGGTCATCGATGGCGATTGGTGGATCAAGAAATACAACACCCGTTGGGTCGGGCCGTTGACGCTGGATCGCCGCAGCCAGTGAACGCCGGTGTGTTTTGAAAACCACACCATGAACAACCCGGAACAATTCCTTCGCGACCATCGGCAATTGACGCGGCGATATTTTCTGTATCTTGGCGTGGCAGGCGTCACTGCACTGGACTTTTTGCCGCTGACCGCCAACGCCAAACCACCCGCGCCCGCGCTGGCCAAAGCCATCAAAGAACTCGAACCCTGGTTCACGCCTCCGGAGAAATTCCGAGACGTGTCACGGGGCAAACCGCTGCCGCACTCACTGCCCGATGAGAAGAAACGGCAGGTCGGCCTCACGCGCGAGACTTGGAAACTCGAAGTTGTTTCGGATCCTGACAATCCGGCGAAGATCGGCCACCCCCTCACAAAGAAAGTCGGGACCGCCCTCGATTTTGATGGACTGATGAAGCTCGCCGAAAAACACGTCGTCCGGTTTGCGAAGACGATGACCTGCCTGAACATCGGCTGCCCGCTCGGCACCGGGATCTGGGAGGGCGTGCCGCTCCGCGAGGTGGTCTGGCTCACACAGCCGCGTGAGAACCTGCGCCGCATTTTTTATCACGGCTATCACAATGACGATCCTCAGCAGATGTTCCGGAGTTCGCTGCCGGTTGATCGCGTGCTCGAAGACCCGTTCGATCTGCCGCCAGTGATCCTGTGCTACAAACTCAACGGCCAATGGCTCGACAGCGAGCGCGGTGGCCCGGTGCGCGTGGTCGTGCCCGAGGCCTATGGCTTCAAATCCATCAAATGGGTTACGCACGTTGTCCTCAGCAACCTTTTTCACGCCAACGACACTTACGCCGAGGGCAACAACGACGTGGATGGCTGGCTCAAGACTTTCGCCGCGACAATCTCGGTCCCGCGCGAGGTGAAGGCCGGGCAGCCGATCCCGGTCACCGGCTACGCTCAAGTCGGCCTGGCCGGGTTGTCGAAGGTGCAGGTCTGGATTCAGTCGAACGCCGTCGAGCGGCCGGCCGGCGATCCGTACTTTGCTACCGCACCATGGGTCGACGCCGAAATCCTTCCGCCGCCGAAGCACTGGGGCGCTCTGCCGGGCGGGAAAATACCCGCAGGCACCATGGGTTTTGACGACGCAACCGGTAAGCCGCGTACGTGGCCGATGAAACTGACGAAAGTGCATTGGGCAGCGTTGCTACCCGGCCTTCCTGTTGGCGAATACACCTTGCGATGCCGGACGATTGACGAGAAAGGCAATGCCCAGCCGATGCCCCGCCCGTTCCAAAAGTCCGGCAACGCTGCCATCGAGTCTGTGGAAATAACCGTGAAGTCGTGACGCTCCCCGTCTTTACGCGTTCCTATATCCACCCGCGCCGCTCACGGTGGCCGCAAACCTTATTTTGCCCCCCGCCGGCAGAACCTTGTTTTCCTCGCAACCAAAAGCTTGCGGCTACATTGCGCCCCGGTGCTCTGGGATTCACGCCGTCAGATCAGTTGAAAAGCGAGAGTTGTCGCCCCGGCGCCCGGCGAAATGCTGCGGCTGATAGTTTGGGCCGGTTGCCCTCGATGCCGGCCTTGCGGCAGGCAACGTTGAACATCGCGTCAATCTGTTCGGCGAAAATGCCCTCGCCGCTCATGCGCGAGCCGAAGCGCGGATCATTCAGTTTGCCGCCGCGAATGGCGCGGACGCGATTGAGCACCTTGTCCTTCCGGTCGGGAAAACTCCGCGCCAGCCACTGCTCGAACAGCGGCGCCACGGCGTAGGGCAATCGCAGAACCACACGGCTGGCGAATCGCGCGCCGGCTTTGACCGCAGCGGCAATAATGGCGGGGATTTCGTGATCGGTAAGACCAGGGATGACCGGCGCGACCAGCACGCCAACGGGAATGCCTGCTTTGGACAAAGTTTCGATGGCCGACAGCCGGCTGGCCGGAGGCGACGTGCGCGGCTCCATTGCCTTGCGGAGTTCAGGATCAAGTGTGGTTACGGAGACGAACACAGCCGCGGCGTCGTGCTTCGCAAGTTCGCCAAGCACGTCGGCGTCGCGCGTTACAAGATGATTTTTTGTTACGATGCCGACCGGGTTGCGGAATTCGACCAGGACCTCCAGGCAGCGGCGCGTCAGTTTCAGTTTGCGTTCCACCGGCTGGTAGCAATCCGTCACGCCGCTCATGGCGATGGTTTGAGGTTTCCATTTGGACGAAGCCAGTTCGCGCCGCAACAACTCCGGCGCGTTTTCCTTCACCATTATTTTCGTTTCGAAATCGAGGCCGGACGAAAAGCCCAGGTATTCGTGAAACGGACGCGCGTAACAGTAAATGCAGCCGTGCTCGCAACCGCGGTAAGGATTCACGCTGGCTTCAAAGCCGATGTCGGGACTGTCGTTATAGTTGACGATCGAATCGGAATGATCCTTGAAGAACTGCGTCCTTGGCGCGGGTTCGTCGGGATCATACCAGTCCGGGTCCGGTTCGAGTGCGATTTTTTCGAAGCGGTTCGGCGGATTCTCCGCCGCGCCGCGCGCGTGTGGCCCTGATTGAACCGGTTGCATGGTGAGTGAGTTTTCGAAATATGGCTCATCGAGCGACACAATCAACTTTTCGAGTAAGAAAATTGAAATCGATGAGGTGTTTGTCGTAATCAGGCACAGATCGGTGGTCGTTAAGCATGGACTCTGCAATCATGTCGCTACGATTTGCCCGCGGAACATTCCCTGCCCGGTGGCGGGCCGGATTGGCCGTGGGAGCGGGAGTTTTGTTTTATCTGTGGCTCTCGCAGAGAGAGGGCGTTGCGCAGATTTCAAATTTTTCTTCGTCACAGGCTACGGCAGCGGCCTATCGTCCGGACCGGATTTTGATTCAACCGAAAGCGGGAATCAGTCCGGTCGCGCTTGCCAGCTTTCACGCGGCGCAAAAAAGCGAGGTGTTGCAAACATTTGCAGAAATCGGCGGCTTGCAGGTCTTGCGCGTGCCCGCGGAAGAAACGGTGCCCGGTCTTATTGCGAAATATCAGCAGAGTGGCTTGGTCAATTTCGCCGAACCGGATTATTTCGGGAGGGTCTTTGCCACACCCAATGACCCGAAGTATTTGGATGGCACGCTGTGGGGGCTGAACAACACCGGGCAAAACGGCGGCACCGCAGATGCAGACATAGACGCGCCCGAGGGCTGGGACGTGCTGACCTCGGCGAGCAATATCATCGTGGCGGTGTTGGACACGGGAGTGCGCTACACGCATGAAGACCTGGCGACGAACATGTGGGTGAATTCCAGCGACGGCGGCCACGGCACCAATGCCCTCGCCGGCACGACCGACCCGAGCGACGACAGCGGCCACGGCACGATGGTCGCCGGAATCCTGGGAGCGGTGGGCAACAACGGAAAGGGGGTGACCGGCGTGGCCTGGCAGGTGCAAATCATGGCGTGCAAGTGCTTCAACAACTTCGGCGTGGGCGACGTCTCGGCCGTCGTGGCCTGTCTGGATTACGCCCGCGCGAACGGAGCGAGAATCGTCAACGCGAGTTGGGGATTCACCAACTCCCTCGCGTTATCCAACGCGTTCATCAGCGTGCGTGACGCGGGCATCGTCGTTGTTGCCGCTGCCGGAAATGCCGGAACCAACATTGACATCGCCCCCACTTATCCCGCGAGCTACGATTTCGACAACGTCGTCACGGTTGCGTACACGACGCGCAACGACGCGCTGGGCACGAACTCCAACTACGGCGCGGCCAATGTGGACCTGGCAGCGCCGGGAGAAAACATTTATTCGACCTTTGGTGCGACGGATTCCTTTTATTACTCGAACACCGGGAGCTCGTTCGCCGCGCCATACGTGGCGGGTGCTCTGGCTTTGATGCTAGCCCGATACCCCGCGGAAGCTTATCGGCAAATCATCGATCGCCTCTTGAATGCCACGGACCCATTGCCGTCCCTTTCAGGCAAATGTGCGACGGGCGGCCGCCTCAATCTGCGAAACGCGCTGAGTCCGTTCGTCAGACTGGCGGTGATTCCGGCCACGGGTGCCGGGCCGTTTCAACTGCGCGTCACTGCCGATCCCAACCGAACTTGTATTATCGAGATTTCCACCGACCTGGCGAGCTGGTCGCCCGTCCTCACAAATGCCACTTCCGCCGGTGGAACTTTCGATTTTACGGACGACCTGTCTACGAATTCGGCGAGAAGATTTTATCGCGCCGCCTTCTCTCCGTAACCTCGCGCTTTCCTCTCGTGAAGTATTTCCCGTTCTGGAATCCGTTGAAGGATGGAGCGGGCGGCGAGGCGGTGCTATTCGAGGTAGCCTTTGCCCGGCATCAACCCGTGACGCGAAAGCGCGTTTCCGGTCGCGCGGATGACCTCAGGCGGCAAAAAAACTCCGGCGTGCAGGCGTGGGGGCGGCGCGGCATCCGCCCTGGGGCCGTGGGCAAAGAAATGGTCGATCGCCTTGTTTGCGTTGGCGAACGGGTTGCCCTGAGGCAGACCGGTGACGATGCCAAAGACTTCGTTGATGCATGCGGTCAGGCGTTCCGACATCTCCCGGGCCGCCTTCACGCGCCGGCCGGCAATGTCTTCGACGATCTGATGGAATTCACGCGCGAAGCAGTTGGCCGTGCTCAACAGAAAGCCATCGTACGGTCCCCGGGCCGCCTTCAGCCAGCGGACGTAGTCTCCTTCCGCGCCGCGCACGAGGAAGACATTCTCCAGTTTTTGACCGGACAACGCCACGTGGTCCGCCCCGCTCGTGTCCTTGAACAGGATGAAATTTGGAAATCGCCGGGCCAGATCGGCGACCAGTTCGGGCGCCATTTCATTTTGAGTGATCTGGGGCAATTGATAGATGGCCGTTGGCATTCCGACCTCCAGCAAGGAACAAAGCTCCGCCTTGATCCTGTCCTGGGCCAGGTCGCTTCCCCGTGGAGGGCAAAAAGTGAAACCACGGATGCATGTGGCGGCAAGCTCACTCGCGGATTTTTCGGGACTGCGGGCTTCAAAACGGGTCTTGAGATGCGACACCACGAGATCGGAGAAAGCCCGTCGCATTTCAGCTGGGTCTGTCTTGAGCACTCCGATGAGCAAATGCAATTTCAGTTTCCCCACCTGTTTCAAGACCATTTCCAGCAACCGGCGCGTTTCGTCATCGGTCAGTTCCCAACCGTCGCCGGTTGATCCTGGAATCAGAAAGCCTTTGATGTGCGGCGACAGGTGCCGGAGGTGCGCCGCCATCCTGTGCTCATCAATGGCGCCCTCGCGATCATAATGCGTCACGAGCGGACACCACAACGTGGGGACGCCACTCGGGAACAAGCGGGACAACAAAGCCCTCCGCGCGACGGCGGTCTGTGTCGGGCGGCTCATCGCGCACTTCTTCCTTCGTAGCCTGCGAGCGGCTTGCCGTCGTCGCCCAGTTTCCCGCAGGCCCAGAGCAGGCCGTTGGCGAGAAGTTGAAGATAATCGAGGGATTCCACGGTCTTGAGGTCGTGGCCGAGCGTTGTGGCGAAAACGCGCCCCTGCCCGAACTGCCAGGTCCAGCAGACGACGTGTTCGCGGCCGTCGCGCGGGCTTTTCGCTTTGAGCAGTTGATGCGACTGCGGCTCGATGGAAATGGTTTGATAAAGCTCGTCGCCGGGCGTTTTCCAATCGTCAGGGAACGCCTTTGTGATCGGATTGTTGACCTCGAGTTTTATCACTGCGAACGGGCCGTACGGGTCATGCACCTTCGACCTCATGCCGCAGCAGGTTTCCCATTCGTGCACGTGCG
Organism: Candidatus Angelobacter sp.; assembly: GCA_035607015.1. NCBI lineage: Bacteria > Pseudomonadati > Acidobacteriota > Terriglobia > Candidatus Angelobacter > Candidatus Angelobacter sp. The sequence goes on from DATNDF010000437.1 coordinate 9,190, forward strand.
ACGACTGCCGGAACGCATGTACGGCGCAGTGAATCATCACCGCCGGTTTGCCGTGGCGCACCGCCTGCATCGCATTCGTAAGGACCATGTCCGGCGCGTCGTCGAAGCAAACGTCGTAAATCACCAGATCATAAGGGCCGGCGAAATTCGCGTTGGTCAGGGCGTTCAGGTCAAATGCAGTGGCGAACTCGACGTTCGCCCGTTTGCTCAGATTCTCAGTGAGGTAAGGCGCGAGTTTTTTGTAGTCGTGATAACCGCCACCGGTGAGGAAGAGGGCTTTCAACGGCGCGTTGGAGGCAACCGGTTTTGCCGGTGTGCCGCCGGAAAGCGGACGAATTCTGATGGAGCGCACCGCGCCGGTCGTTTGCCAGGTCGCCAGTCCGAATGGCTTCGACAGGTCAATATCACCCGGACGAAGCGAGATTCTCCGGTCCACGATCGACTGATCGACAAACTTTTCGTTGTCGATCCATGCTTCGATCTTTCCTTTCGTCACCCGGAGCCGGATGTGGAACCAGTGGCCGGTATCGAACTTCATGTACTTAGTTGTTTCGTTTTCAGATGCGTCCAAGCCGTCGAGACTGGACAATCCGACGACTCCGCCGCCCCAGCCGCCGGCGATCAGCGTGCAAAAAGAATCTGCCACGGGGAAGGTGAGGCCGCAGAAAAAATCGCTGCCATCGACTTTCATCGCTTCGAGTTCCACCTCGTAGTCAATCTTCGGCAACTCGTTGGTCCAACTGACGCCGGTGAGCATCGCGCCGGTGTGAATCATGAGCTGGCCGTTTTCGACGTTCACCTCGCCGTGTCCGGCAAAGTCCGTGATCTTCCATCCTTTGAGCGTCTTGCCGTCGAACAGGCTTTGCCAGTCGGCGGCGTGGCTCACCCCGCCAGCGGTGGCGAACACGAGAATCGCGACCAACAGGATCGCGTTCCTGCGTGGTGCTTGGCGCCATCTCCAAAAGGGCGAATTCAGGCAGAACGCGAAAAGGCGCCGTAGCGTATTCGATGGACTTTGCATTTCAGTTTTTTCTTTGCCCAACAAGGTTTGCGCCTCTTTTTTCGCCCAAACAAAACAAAGAGTCGAGGAGAAGAAAACGGAAAAAGCGGCGCCAGAATCAGTCCATTCTGGAGCCGCTGAGCGCGGAACGCTGCGAAAGGGGGCGAGTTACCTCGCAGGCAGGGCGTCGATGATGTTCTGTGCTTCACCGACCAGCGCCGCCACCGTGGCTGGATCCACTTTCTTGCCTTCGTTCACTTGGACGTTTTTTTGGAATTCCCGCAAGCGTTTGACCCCGGCATCCATCCTGCCCCGGTCGAACAGACGAGCTGCCTCGCGCAGGACCGCGAGCAGTGAAGTTTTTTTGCCGTGGGAAATATTGGCGTTACCCACGTCGTCCATCACCTGATGAGTGGCCTCCGTAGCGGTGATGACGCGGATGGCGATGGCGGCACTGTCGCTCAGGGATCCGTCACTGACGACAAGCGTAATGGCGTGCGTACCCAAAGCCAGAGACACGTGACCAACGACGCCGGTACCGATTGTCCCCCGAACGGCCTGCCAGGTGTAGGTGAGGGGATCGTTGTCCGGATCGTTCGAGCGCGACCCGTCCAGCGTGGATGTGGCGCTCACATTGTTCGGCGAAATGAGCTGAGTGACCGTCGCGGTGGGGTCAGCCTTCGGTGGGTGGTTTGAGTGTGTGACCGTGAGGGTGAATGAAGTGCTGGCCGTTTGCAGACCGTCGCTGACTGTGACCGTGATTGTCACGGTGCCGGACTGCTTCGCCAAAGGTGTGACCGTGATCGTGCGGTTCGCGCCGGAGCCGCCGAAGCTGATGTTGCCATCCGGCACCAGGGTCTGATCGCTTGACGAGCCCGAAACAGCCAAACCGTCAGGGTCGTTGTCAACGTCGCTCACTGTAAAGGCAATCGGGTCAGTGGTCGAGTTTTTGGCCATCATCTGATCAGGAATGTCGCTGATCGTCGGGCCGTCATTCACGGGTGTGACGCTGATGCTGACAGTGGCCGGCAAAGAATCCACAGTGCCGTCATTCACGCTGAAAGTGAAACTGTCGGAGCCGTTCGCGTTGGCATTAGGTGTGTAAGTCAGGTTCGGCGGCGTGCCGCTTAAAGTGCCCTTCGTCGGGCCCGTCAATACGGCGAACGTCAACGGGCTGCCTTCCACGTCGCCGCCTGTCAGAGTGATCGTCACAGCGTTGTCTTCGAGCGTGGTAACCGATTGGCTGTTCGCCACGGGAGCATCGTTGACCGGCGTGATGGAAATCGAAACGGTGGCGGGAGTGGAGTCCAACTGGCCATCGTTTGCCTTGAAGGTAAAACTGTCGGAGCCGTTCGCATTTGGGTTCGGCGTATAGATCAGATTGGGCGATGTACCGCTCAAAGTGCCGTTTGTCGGCCCGGTTACAACCGCAAATGTCAGCGGATCACCTTCCGCGTCGCTGCCGGTCAGCGTCACTGCCGCGGCAGTGTCCTCGGCAGTTGTGATCGACTGTGGATTTGCCACGGGCGCGGTGTTCGACGAGGAGACTTCATAAACGTAAGCCGCACCGTCCTGGAAGTAGAAACCCAACGGGGCACCAACGAGAATCGTGCTGCCGCTCACCGCGACCGCGTAACCGAAATGATAGTCATTCGCTATGTCGGAAGCGCTGAACTCGGAGTCCTGAGACCAGACGCTTCCAGCGCGTGTGAAAATGTAGGCCGATCCGCCGTGTGAAGCGAAAGAATTGTCGAAGACAGATCCCACAATGGCTGTGTTGTTGTTCACGGCGGTGGAATATCCGAAGTAGTCGAACGCGGCGGGATCATCGGCGACGAGCAGGCTCTGTTGGCTCCAGGCCGTTCCGCTGCGAACGAACACATAAGCGGCCCCGGCGAAATCCGCGCCGGAGTGACGTTGTGGGGCTCCAGTTACGATTGTATCGCCGTTCAGGGCCACGGACCAGCCCAGGTTATCCGAAGTAGCCGCGTCGGCGGCTGTCAACTCCGCCTGAAAATTCCAGGTGGTTCCGCTGGCTGTGAATACATAAACCGCCCCGGTGTCCGCGAGAGAGAGATCGTCGTCGAACGGCGAGCCGACCGCCAGAGTCCCGTTGTTAAGCGCGACTGAAAAACCGAACTCGTCGCCGGGTGCAGGTTCGTCCGAGCTCAATCGCGCCTGCTGCGACCAGACTCCGCCACTCCGTCCATAGACATAGACCGCCCCTTCATCGCCAAAAGCCAGTCCGGTACCAATCGCGCCGATGGCGAGAGTATCACGTTCGACCGCCACCGAGGCACCGAATTGGTCATTGCCGATGGCGTCAGTGGGCGCCAGTTTCGTTTGCTGGGTCCATGTTGAACCACTGCGGACAAATACGTAGGCGGCGCCGGCGTTCACGCCTCCCGACACGGTTGAAGGTGCTCCCACGACGATGGTGTCGCCGCTGATTGCAACGGCCGAGCCGAATTCACTTCCGCTGGATGCGTCGGCCGCCGTCAACTTTGCCTGCTGGGTCCAGGTGGAACCACTGCGAATGAAAACGCACGCGGCGCCGGCGTTGAATCCAGCATCGGAGTCGAACGGAACACCAACGACCGCGGTGTCACCGTCGATCGCGACGGCCGATCCAAAGTGTCGAAAGCCGGCGAAATCGCTCGCTGTCAATTCCGTTTCGGTCGAAGGCGCTGTGGCCCTCGAAGAGACAGGAGATATCAGCAACGACATCGTCGCCAGGACCGTGCTTGCGGCAACAAAACTCCTTTTCATACGAATTCCTTCTGATTACCCGCATAACTTTCGCCTGACACAACAGGCTTGGCTGAGTTTAGCAGCCGTGATGCCACCTCCATCAAGCGAACCGGACAACGCGAGTGTGTGATAATCGGTCGCGATGTCCCGAATTGCGTCAAACGGACCTGGCTGTGGCTGGAGAGAAAGAGAACTGCTGTGAGGTCAATCTTTTCAAGCCTCGGACCGGCGTCTGGATTTCGCTCACGGAGCGATTGGCAGTTCCGACCTGATGAAAACCGCCTCCGAGCTGTCCAGTTATTGGGGCGGTGGCCGCGCCGGCATTCTTAATTTTGCTCCGGCCCAACATTGCAACGATGCGACAATCGTTGGACGCGAGCGATACATACGGGCCCGATTTTGCCGGCGGGGCTGCGAACCAAGAACGGCGCGGGGAAAATGGAAGGACTGTGTTCAGATTTCGCGGCGCACAATTACGGACTGATTCACCGCGTGAACACGACAGTGCTTGATTAACGTGAATCAGGTGGTGCTTCGGATCATTTTCCTGCTGCGCTTCTTTCGTCTAATCGGCCGTGACGCGCCGACAGGCCCGTTTCGGAGGGACCGCGTTTTGGCACACGCAGCACGAAAATCGACACGCGGACGCGCGATCATTTGTGCACGGAGAAATAGGTTTCGCGATTGGAGAAATTATTTCGGCGGCAAACACGCAGAAAATCCATCTTAAAAGATTCGCCGTTCTCATGCCCGCAAGCATCGAGAAGGTGCGAAGGGATCTGCAAGGAATCGCGGTGGCATCGTTGCTGCTAACCTTTGGTTGAAACCGGAGCGTCACGCTTCGGTTGAGTAATTTGTCTCTCGTAATGAAATTAAAGTTGTGCGCGTTCTGGTCGGTCTTGACGTTTGTTTCCGCAACGGCAATCAACGTGTCAGGAGAAGAAACCCAGCCCTATGCCGTTCCGGGCAGGTTTATCGTGGTCCTCAAGCACGGTCACTCGCCTTCCGAGGTCGCGAACAAGCACGGTCTGACGACGCACCATGTGTTCTCCCATGCGCTCAATGGGTTTGCCGCGGACGTCCCGGAGGAGCGGCTGGATTCGCTCCGGCGAGATCCGCAGGTCGAATACGTTGAGTCCGATTTGCAGATGTTTATCGCCGCGCAAACCGTTCCCACCGGAATCCGGCGGATCGGGACCCTGCTTTCTTCGATGGCGAAAATCGACGGGCTTGATGAGCGGGTTGATGTTGATATCGCGATTCTGGATACAGGCGTCGCGCCTCATCCCGACCTGAACATCTTCACCAATGTCAGTTTCGTCGCCGGTCAAACCACCGACGGCAACGGCCACGGAACGCATGTCGCCGGCATTGCCGCCGCGCTGGATAACGCGAGTGGTGTTGTCGGCGTGGCGCCGGGGGCGAGGCTTTGGGCGATCAAAGTTTTGGACGACGCCGGTTCTGGCACCACGTCGCAGATCATCGAGGGCGTGGACTTCATCACGCAGAATGCAGGTCGCATTGAAGTCGCCAACATGAGTCTGAGCGGCATTGGCTACAGTTCTTCGTTGCGCCAGGCCATCAGCAACAGCGTCAGCAAGGGCGTGGTGTTTGTCGTCGCCGCAGGTAACGACAGCCGGGACATCTATGGACCGGATGGTGTTCCTGACACGTCCGACGACTCGATCCCTGCGGCTTATCCCGAAGTCATGGCGGTGAGCGCATTGTCGGATCTGGATGGAGTCGCCAGCGCTGACGACAGACTTGCCGATTTTTCCAATTACAGTCGCTATGCGGTGCCGGGTGGCCTGGTCAATTCGCCCGGGGCCGCGATTGATCTGGCCGCGCCAGGCGTGAACATTTACTCGACCTATCTTGGCGGCGGTTACGCGACCATGAGCGGCACGAGCATGTCTGCGCCGCACGTTGCTGGGGCGGTTGCGCTTTATGTGGCAGCGCATGGACGCGTCACGAATTCGGCCGGAGTTTATGCCGTTCGACAGGCGTTGATCGACCTTGCCCAGCCGCAGAGCGCGTGGGGTTCGGCCAACACGCTTGATCCGGACCTAAACCACGAGGGACTGGTTTACGTGGCGAACATCGCATCGCCGGTCAATAATTCTCCCGTCGTGGTGATTAACGCGCCCGTTTCCGGTTCCAGCTTCGCCTACAATTCCACGATCACTTTTACAGGAAGTGCGAACGACGCGGAGGATGGAAACCTGGGTAGTGCGCTAACATGGACGTCGAGCATCAACGGCCTGATCGGCACGGGCGCCAGTTTCAGCCGGGTTCTCAGTCCGGGCACGCACACAATTACTGCGTCCGTGACGGATTCCGGGGGGAAGACTGCCAGCTCTGCGGTGTCTATTACTGTTCTCAGCCCTCCGTTACAAACGCTGTACGTTTCGGTGGTCACGGACAAATCCAGTTATGTGAACAGGAACAAGGTGTATATCACGGTGACAGTGGCGGCCGGGACGAATCGCGCCGCGGGCGCCGCCGTGCACCTCGATCTGACGACTGCGGATGGCGGGCACGTGTCGAGTGATACGACGTCGGACGCCAACGGGATCGCCCGCTTCCAGTACACAATCAATACGAAACGGGATGGTGTTGGGACCTACTCTGCGAGGGTTACGGCTTCCAAAGCCGGATATAATCCAGGCAGCGCCACCACCAGCTTTATAGCGACCCGATAACTGGCGCTGCGTCCTTCAGTAACCCTGTTTCTTGAGCAAGTAAATCGCGACGAGAATGCCGATGGCGGCGAGTGACATAACAATTGCGGATTCGATGAAGTAGGAAATGCCGATGAGCAGCAAGCCGCCGAATAACGGGATGAGCGACTGTTGTTTCTTGCCGTAGATGAAGAATCCGAGGCCGACCGAGCCCCAGATCAGGGATGCGACGAGGTAGTGTGCGCTGATGGGCATTTCAGTGGGTGTTGACCATCAGAACGTCGGGCCGAGAATCCACGGAGCAAATTCTTCATCACCGATGCCGGCCAGTTCACTCTTTGTTTTTTCCCCGCCCGCCACGGCGATGATTTTCTCGAAGATGCGCCGGCCGACCTGTTCCACTGTCTCCGCACCGTCCAGAATTGTCCCGGCATTGATGTCCATGTCGTCCTGCATCCAGTTGTACAGCGCCGTGTTCGTCGCGACTTTGATGCACGGCGCCGGCTTGCAACCATAGACGCTGCCCCGTCCAGTTGTAAAAACGCCGATGTTGCACCCGCCACATACAAGGCCTGTCATGCTGACCGGATCGTATCCCGGCGTGTCCATGAAACAGAAGCCGGCCGACGTGATTGGCTCGGCATAATGATAAACGGCGGCGAGCGGCGATTGTCCGCCCTTCGCTACCGCCCCGAGGCTCTTCTCATAAATGGTCGTAAGGCCGCCCTCCTTGTTTCCGTAGGATGGATTGTTGTCGATGGTGGCGTTGTGCTGGCGGGCGTGTTCTTCCCACCATCGAACACGCGAAACCAGCTTTTCGCCCACTTCGCGAGTGACCGCCCGGCGGGTGAGCAGATGTTCCGCACCGTAAATCTCGGGCGTCTCGGCGAGCACCGACGTGCCTCCATAACGGACCAGTTCATCCGACGCCACGCCGAGCGCGGGATTGGCGGTGATGCCGCTATTGCCATCCGAGCCACCGCAGTTTTCCGCGAGAATCAATTTGCTGATCGGCTGCGGGGTGCGGTGGAGATCGTTGGCAGCGGGCAGCAATTTCGTCACGGCAGCCGCGGCCGCATCCACGGTGCGCAGGACGCCGCCCGTACCCTGGATCGTCAGGAACGTGGGCGCAGTTTCGCCCGGCTTCAATTCATCGAGCCGGTATTCCTTGCGAATGAACTGGACCTGATTGACTTCGCAGCCGAGGCCGATCATGACGTAACCGGCGATGTTCGGGTGGCGCGCAATGCCTGCCAGCACGCGCATCAGCAACTGGTGCGGTTCACCGGGCTGAATCGCGCAACCACTTTTGTGCGTGAAAGCGATGACCCCATCCACGTTCGGAAAATCACGCCGGAAGTCTTCGGTCCTGAATCGGTCCTTCACGTAGTGGGACACCGACGCTGAACAGTTGACGCTGGAAATCACTGCGATGTAATTGCGGGTCCCCACACGTCCGCCGGGACGCGCGTAGCCTTGAAATTGACGCTTCTTCTCCGCCGGATAGTAGTCCACAGGCCTGGCTTCGGCGCAAAACTGATAGTCTCGCGAGAAATCCTTCATTACGAGATTATGGGTGTGTACATGGTCGCCTGCGGTAATATTTCCCCGGGCAAACCCGATGACCTGGCCGTACTTTTTCACCGGTGTGCCGTCGGCAATCGAAGTGAGGGCGATTTTGTGGCCGGCCGGAATGTCGCGGCCCACGGTGAGACGAATCGAGTCATTGAACAACTCCGTACCGGCGCGGACCGACCGCTTGATCACTGCGACGTCGTCGGTCGCGCGGAGTAATAATGCAACGGTATCGAATCTTTCTTCTTTGGCCATACGTTGACTGCTCGCGTTCGGCGCCAGCGAAGTAATGCGCGAATTTAAGTCATCGCCTGTGCCGAGTTCGATCAAACCATACAGCCGACATGTTTTCGTTGTCGAATGTCAAAAGAGTGTGGGTCCGGACTTGAGGGTCTCTTGACTTGCCCGTTAGCGCGGCGATATATTACGAACATCGAAGGAAAACATTTCGCGGTGGATTTGGAAAACCTCGATCTCAAACACGGTCAAAGATAACTCTACGAAGTTATGAAAGCAAAGATCTCTATGTTGGTGAGCTTTATTGTCGTCCTCACGGCCTCCGCTCAGGGCACGGTCAACTTTGCGAACACTGCGACTTCTCTTCTCATTGAGGGGCTCGGAGGTCCTCCAGTTCCGGTTGGTCAATTTACGGTAGAGCTTCTGTATTGGGCTTCCGATCCAGGCGCAACGACTTGGAGTTCAAGCATAGCCGGATTAACCTCGATAAAGACCAGCGCTAATTTTGTGAGCCCGGGTCGCTTCATTGGCGGTGTGGCGACCACACCAGCCACGACGGCGGGTGGTGCTACTGCATGGTTTGCGGTTGTGGCATGGCAAACCAGTTTTGGATCTTACGATGCCGCCGTCACAGGCGGTGGGTTTTACGGTTATACTGGCGCATTCCAGAACGCGACTGGAAACCCTAATGCGGTTCCGCCCGGCCCAGCGGCGGCATTGAATGTTTTCACTGGAAACAACAATATACTACTGGTTCCCGAGCCGTCGATATTGTGGCTCAGTGCCGTTGGCGCGGCCGGGATGCTGTCGTTCCGTGGTCGAAAGACAACCATCAACAAGGGCTAGGTATGGAAAGCCTTTTCTCTTTTTTGGCAAGCTTCGCTGTCGCCCTCACGGGCTCCGGTCACGGCACGGTCAACTTTGCCAATACGTTCTTGCCATCCTTATCATGAAGCGCTGGGGATACCGACAGGATTGGACGGCCACCCAATCGACGTTGGTTAGTTCACTGTCGAGCTTCTGTATTGGCCAGCGGATCCGGGAGCGGTGAACCTGAACTCAAGCACAACCGGAATAACTTCGATAAAGACGAGCGCTAACTTCATT